>JAYTUQ010000274.1:0-21726 GCA_043744455.1 Saprospiraceae bacterium
CAAGATTATGAATCCGAAGAAAAACTCAAAGAAGCCGTCGAAACTATCATTAAAAAATTCGATTCAAAATACACGATTACTTTCTATTGAATACTTAAACCAACTTTTAGAGCACCATAAGCAAACCCCAATAAGCAAACGAGATTATCAAGGGGCATCACAAATTGTATGGGATTTGATGCCTATGGATAAAAGTCCTATTCTCCCAATAGAGAAAGGAAAACCAGTAAGTAAATTAACTGAAGAAGAAAAATCACTTCAAACTCAAGTTTCAACAATAAAAAACATAAGTGAAGTAGGTGAAGTAGCAGTAATTGATTTTCAATTAAATGAAGGTGGGGTAGCCGCACTTCCATTCATTAAATCTGTTCTTGGTGAGTTTGTCGAAAAACACCCAGGTCAACTATCAAAAACAGTAGATTTGATTAAAGACCTTAAAGGTAAATGGGATCTCCGGATTTGTATTAAGTTTAGCGACATAGATGAGATAGTAGAAATTGCAGATGAGATTTCCACTAAATTAATTAAATGCGGACTTGAAGATGATAAGAACGGTGTCTTATTATTTAGTTGGGATTACCTCCCAATTGAGACTTGGCAAGATTTTAATTCTAATCTTCACGTTCCAAAAGAAATCGAGAATCAGATTATAGTCAATATTGACAATAATAAACAAAATCAATTTACTCCAAATATCAATGCAAATAATCCTGTTTCAGATATTCAACCAACACAAACTATTAAAATAAAGGAAACAGGTACATCATGGGCAATGAATGAGATGCTCGAAGGGAAAATAAAATTTTATCAATATCCAAGTGGATATTTACTTGGACTTTGGTTTAAGAGTTTACCAGGTAAGCACAAACACAAATACATTATTGAGCAGATTTCTGCATTGCATGAAGAACTTAAAGAGCACAGTTATATTTTTAGTCAAATGAAGTGGGCGATAGAAGCAATGAAATATCAAATAAAACAAGCCAATATTATTGGAAGACAAGGATATTTGATTGTTCTAAATGAAAAGGTTTTTTCAGATGTTGTTTTTGAACATCATATTTTCATGCCCGAAAAATTATATGCAGACAGTTTGGGGTTAAAAGACTTGTACTATTGGGGTAATTCGATTAAAAAAGAAACATTAAACATTAAGAACGCTAACCCTAACAAATACATACAAGACCAATTTGATTTAGGTCTGTCAAATTATTTTGGTAAAGGCGTAGATGTAAATTATGAAGTGGCTGCCAAGTCATTTTTGACAGCAGCCGAAAAAGGGCACATGCACGCTCAATTTTATCTTGCCCTTTGCTATGACCACGGTAATGGTGTTAGGGCAGACAAAGTAAAAGCAGTTTTCTGGTATCAAAAGGCAGCAGACCAAGGGTATTCAGATGCTCTAAATAATTTAGGAAACTCCTATTTATTTGGGGTCGGCGTTACGCAAAATCGGCAAATGGCATTTAATTACTATAAAAAGGCGGCAGAGCAAAATTACATGTTAGCACAATTTAATCTTGGGCAGTGTTTTGAACATGGTCTAGGGTGTGAAATTAATATTGACGTGGCTATTAGTTATTATCAAAAAGCAGCCGATCAAGGATATTTGGAGGCTAAAGCTTTCCTAACACGAGCATATGATAAGGTGAAAAGCACATCGAACAAAAATAACAAAAATATTGGCAACAATAATGTTGACACTACCATTAACGCAACTAATAGCAACTCGTCACTTGAAAGAATTAGTGACTTAAATTCCTTTTTGGAATTGTCAGTCGAAGAACAAAAAGAAACAAGAGAATATGATGATTTCCCAGAAGCAGAACGTTTTTATGGTCTTGCAAGAAATGGTCAACATCAAGAAGTGGTAAAAATGGGCTTGGGGTTAATTGATAAATATTTAGATTTTCATTCTGTTTACAGGCGCACTGCACGCTCATATCGGAGTATTGGCAACAAGATGAAGTGTAATGAAATTTATTTACTTGGGCTTAAAAAGTCAAAGAATAAGAGTGGGATTTGTGCAAATTTGGCAGAACATTGCTTTGAGGATGGGGATTATCTAATGGCAGTTAAATGGTGGGCAAAAGCAGGGAGACTTCAACTACATTCTGGAAACATGAGAGACCATAACCCTTTTCTATATTTAGCCTACTTTGCAGAATATTTAAGCCTGCCAAATGAAAATAGCAAATTGTTAAGGATTGTTGACGGCATTCAACAATACATTCGTTTTAATGAAACTGGTGCAAACAAAATTTATCATGCATCTAGAAGCCAATCGGGGCAAGAAATAAAATCCATAATTCAACAGTTTTGCGTTGATAGTGTAAAATAAAGCCACGAACACCGCATCTAACCGCTGGCTTATACTCTTCATCTTAAAAAAAAACGCTCGCTTGTGAGCGTCTCATATCTTTGCCATAACAAAAAATAAGAGACTAACAAGCACGGTCTCCGACATGAGTAACCTTTGTGCTAAGTTATTTTAAAACAAGAACGGCTGATACGCACACCACGCATCAGCCGTTCTTGTTTTTGAGAAATACCCAACTGGTAGCGATAAAAAATGAGGGTAAAACGGCTTAATATTCAGAAATATGTGTTCGATTAAAAGTTACAAAACCTGCACCATTGTCAAATAAATGAGTAATTTGGTTCGATTCACCGTCAAATTTCTTTACTAAAAATGGAAAAAGAATAAAAAAGGTTGATTGTTGGCTTCGTTTGCGACCCCTCAGTATATTTCGGATTTCGGATATGCGATTTCGGAACGAGGGCGACTTTCTGCAATCTGAAATTGTCTTATATTTGTCGCTTAAATCAAAAAATATGCTCAAAATATCTTATAGAGAAAGGAATTTTCACTCCAGTATTTACGCAAAAACACGTGTCTTTCGTCATAATTTTAAAACTGTATGAACCCAATTCTAAAACTTGTCTATCGCTTTTTACAAGCCTTAGCCATCGTATCGCTCAATATTTATTACAGGAAGGTTGTATTTATAAATCGTTCAAATTTAACGGCAACAGGTCCTTTGATGATTGTATCAAACCATCCGAATACAGGACTCGACCCGCTTTTTGCCCTCATGTATGCCCGTGAGACGACTTTTCTGTTGGTCAATTATAGTCTGTTCAAAAATCCGATAGCGGGTGCGATATTACGAACCTTGTTTTGCATTCCCATCCAACGTATTCAAGATGTTGGCATAGGTGAAATGCCTAAAAACGCCGATGCTTTTCGCGCTTGCGATGAACATTTGCAATCTGGGCAAAGTATCTATGTCGCACCCGAAGGTACAAGTTATGCCGAAAGGCATATCAGAGAGTGTAAAACAGGCACTGCTCGCATCGTTTTCAGTGCTGAAGCCAAAAATAACTTTGCCCTCGATTTGCGTATTTTGCCTGTTGGCATTACCTATTACGATGCTATGACATTCCAAACCGATGTCGTCATAGAGATTGGCGCACCTTTTTCTGCTGATAATTATGCTTCTGCTTATACCGAAAGTCCGCGTCAAGCTGTTCAAGATTTAACACAAGATATTGAAAATCAATTTATTAGCTTAACCGTTAATTGCAACAGCGCAGGTGAAGACAATTTTTTAAAAAAGTTAGAGACGATTTTGAGCAACGATACGCCTTTAGACACTGAAGCGCATCACTGGCGCAGCAAAAAACTCATTGCTAAAATTCACGATTGGCAAACCCAAGATGCCCTTGGTTTTGACCAATTTAAAAATAATGTTGAGACTTATTTTACGACATTAGACCGTGTGAAATTAAAAGATGCGTCAGCAAAAACGACAAATGCCCCCCTCAGTATTTTGGGCATTTTGGTTGCTTTGCCTGCTTTTGTCATTGGTTTTTTAGGCAATATCATCCCTGCTTGGTTGTCCAACCGCATGATTTCTTTAGCAAAAGTGGATGTTTCTTATGATTCGACCATACGTTTTTGTGCGGGTTTGGTCTTCTTTCCTTTGTTTTGGTGGTTACAATCGGAAGTCCTTTTTTATGGTAAGGATTTGAACTTTTTTGAAACCTTGGCTTATATTATTGTCTTGATTGGCACAGGATTGCTCGCTTGGCGTGTACGTACTGAGGGGGGTAAAATTTTGAATTTTTATAAATATAAAAATGCAAATCGTGATGATAGTTTAATAAAATTAAGACAACCCATTTTCAATAAATTAAATGAATTAGTATAGTTTTTTATTTACTTAATTAAAAATAAGCTAACAAAGAGTATTTTAGAATTTAGTTAAGATTTATAAAAATAATTGAAAATTTATAAGAATTATACTTTTAAGCTAACATAAATTGTATGAATTAAATAATGAGTTTTACTTTTTTAAAAACATTAAAACAATAAAAATCATACAATAATCCGTACATTTTGAGTCATTCATGTTGTCTTAAATATTTATTGAAAACAATGTTGTTTGATTTAAAAAAACTTTTTAAACAAAAGAAATTTTTTTATTAAAATTAAGAAACAATAAAATTAGCGTTTAGAAACATCCAACTTCACATTAAGGAACAAAGGATTTAACCTTTCATCCACGCAAAACTACCATTGTTTAAAACAAGAAAAAATGCACCAATAATTAAAGGTGTAAGAATAGATACAACCATATAAGTAAAATACCAACGTGGTACTTTTGAGCGTTCAATGAGTTCAGAAATGAGCGAAATAGCTAAAATAAAAAGTGCAATAGCAGAGAATGCAAGCGTTAAAATTGAGGCAACATATTCGTTCCACATCCACAAAGCGATGTAAATGATGGCTTCGATGAGAAAAACTTCTGTGATACTGAGGGGGGCATTTTTCATAATCAGCAATGATGTTTAGTTTAAAATAGTTAGAAAAGTTGTGTAAATATAGAGACACTTAATGGGTCTTTTTTTGAAAAAATATCAAGCCTTTTTTTACCTTTGAGCACATTCATAACAATATTAAAATGAGCGAAATTACGAAAAGCCTAAAGGCAAAAGACGGAATTCAACTTTTTGTAAGGGAAAATACCCCCCCTCAGTATAAAGGCATTATTTGCATCGTTCACGGCTTTGGTGAACATAGTGGACGTTATGCGCATGTGGCTGATTTTTTTAATAAAAATGGCTATGCTGTTTTGGCAATGGACAATCGGGGACATGGCAAATCGGAAGGGAAACGGGGGCATACACCGAATTTCGACAGTTATTTAGCCGATATTGATACTTTTTTGATGGATACAAAGCAACGGTTGGCTGATGTGCCAATGTTTTTGTATGGTCATTCGATGGGAGGCAATTTGACTCTAAACTATGTCATTCGTCGACAACCGACATTCCTGAAGGGTCTTATTGTAACGGGACCATGGATACAATTGGCGTTTGAACCTAAGCAGATTATGATAACATTGGGCAAACTAATGCGTTCCATTGTGCCGACTTTTACGCAGGATTCAGGTTTGATTGCAGATGATATTTCACGCGACAAAGCAGTTGTTGCAGCGTATAAAGCTGACCCATTGGTTCATTCTAAAATAACGGCTTCGGCAGGTATGAGTATGACGGAATCAGCAGCGTTTTTAGATACCTTTTCAGGCGAAATGCCCATTCCAACGCTTATTTTGCATGGAACGGATGATAAATTAATCGCTCAATCTGCCAGTGAAGCCTTTGCAAATAGGGTTAAGCATGTGACATATAAAAAATATGTGGGCTTATACCATGAAATCCACAATGACCCTGAAAAGATGGACGTTTTGAATGATATACTTAAATGGATAACGGAGAATTATGAATTATGAATTTAGTGATTTTTTAAAAAATAAAAACAATAATAATGACAGCTCAAGACTTTCTTGCGGGTTTACCTGCCAAAATCAATCCTGAATCCCTGAATGGTGTGGAAACGACTTTTCACTTTAACCTTGACGGTGGTGCTTTGCAGAAAACATTACGTGCAGCAGATGGCAAGTTAGAGGTATTAGACGGCTTAGTAGGTGATTCTAAATGTACAGTTACCGCCAAATCTGAAACATTGATGAAGCTCGTAAAAGGCGAAGAAAACCCTACGATGGCAGTGATGATGGGTAGAATCAAAGTGTCAAATATAGGTGAAATGATGAAATATGCTAAGTTATTTGGTATTATGTAGTCAAATTTCAATATTATAATTACATTAATTATGGATTCTATGTTCAGAAATATGATACATACATAACCCTAATTGGGTATTTTTTGCTTTTTTCTAATCCCGCAAGGTCGTTTTGACTTTGCGGGATTTCTATTTTATTAAAAATGGCATGGTATTTGTTTATCATTAAAAAAAACAAACCGTATACCCGACAAACACAACTGCTTACTAAATAGTCTCATCTTTAAAGAACATCAAATTTTTGTGGTATCATTCTTGAATTTACAAGGGTTAGAATGAATCGGATACGTCAATGACTGAATTATTTGTGCATAACACATATTTTAGATATTACAATTTTGTTCGATCAATTCTGGATCGGTTCGTGGGGAACTCAACAAGTTCTATGAGAAAAACTTTCTAAATTTTACTAATTCATGCCCGTTTTTGCGGGTCAAAATTCTCAGTAGCCTATTTTTTATAGGCTACTGGAATTTTTTAGTTTTTGTAAAATTTTTAAAGGAACCATTTAATTGTTTTTTATGATACGACGAAAGAGAAACTATGCCTAAGAATTTTCCATTTTATAAGCAACTTGACTCAATGGATTGCGGGGCAACCTGCTTACGCATGATTGCGCGGCATTATGGCCGTTTTTATTCGCTTGAGTATTTGCGCGAATTGACCTTCGTTGGTAAAGATGGCGTGGCGTTGATTGACATTGCAGATGCTGCCGAAAAAATAGGTATGAATTCGTTAGCCGCCAAGGTCAATTGGAAGCGTCTTGCAGATGGGCTGCCTTTGCCAATGATTGCTCATTGGCGGCAACAGCATTTTGTTGTCGTTTATGAAGTGACCCCTCAGTATGTACGCGTGGCAGACCCTGCTTCGGGAAAATATAAGTTGAGTCGCGAAGAGTTTCTTGATGGTTGGGCTTCCGATACGGTTAATGGTGAAGAGCAAGGCATTATTTTACTGCTCGAAACAACGCCTGAGTTTCTCGAACGCGAAGGTGATAAAACGGATAAATCGGGCTTCCGCTTCCTTTTTTCTTACCTTTTTCGTTATAAAAGACTATTGCTTCAACTGCTGCTGGGTATGTTATTGGGTTCGGTATTCCAATTGGTTATGCCTTTTTTGATGCAAGCCGTTGTGGACGTGGGTATCTCGACGAGCAATATAGATTTTATCAAACTTGTATTGGTGGGTCAGATGATTGTCTTTTTTTCGCAAGCATCGGTGGAGTTTATTCGGGGGTGGATTTTATTGCACATCGGCACACGTGTCAATATCTCCTTAGTTTCTGATTTTTTGATAAAACTGATGAAGCTGCCTGTTCGTTTTTTTGATTCTAAACTAACAGGTGACCTTTTGCAGCGCATTAACGACAATCATCGGGTTGAGCATTTTTTGACTTCGAGCACCTTGGTGACGGTGTTTTCGATGATTAATTTCGTCGTTTTTGGTATTGTATTGGCGTTTTTCAATTTTTCAATTTTTGGTATTTACTTTCTATTTACAGTGTTTTATGTGTCTTGGATTACACTTTTTTTGAAAAAAAGGAAAGAATTGGACTACAAACGATTTGACCAAATGAGCCAAAACCAAAGCTCGTTGATTCAACTGATTTATGGAATGCAAGAAATAAAGCTGCACAACGCTGAAAAGCAAAAAAGATGGCAGTGGGAACGCATACAAGCCAAATTGTATCGTGTTTCGATTGCTTATTTGGCTTTAGAGCAATATCAACGTGCGGGTGCATTTTTTTTCAATGAATTTAAAAATATTTTGATTACGTTTTTGGCGGCAAAAGCTGTCGTTGACGGGCAACTTTCAATTGGTTCAATGGTTGCGATTGAATATATTATCGGTCAACTCAACGGTCCTTTGGAACAGTTAATCCACTTCATACAGTCTGCTCAGGATGCAAAAATTTCATTGGAACGACTCAACGAAATTCACTCAAAAGAAGACGAAGACGGGGCGCACCCTCGCCTAAATATATTGCCCGAAGGCGGACATCTGAACTTAAATCGTGTGAGTTTTAGATATGGAGGAGCCTATTCGCCGATGGTTTTGAAAGAACTGACTTTGCGGATTCCGAAAGGTCGAACGACTGCTATTGTAGGGTCAAGTGGCTCAGGCAAGACGACTATATTGAAACTTTTACTCAATTTTTATCAACCTACTGAGGGGTCTGTTCAGTTAGGCGATGTGTCCTTAAATAATATTTCACATAAGTTATGGCGTGACCGTTGTGGTGTTGTTTTGCAAGACGGTTATGTTTTTTCGGACACTATTGCTAAGAATATTGCTTTAGGTGACGAAATTATTGACAAAAAGAAGCTGTTGCAAGCAGTCAAAGTAGCTAATATTCAGTCATATATAGAATCGCTGCCTTTGGGTTACAATACAAAAATTGGCGACGATGGCATTGGTTTGTCACAAGGACAAAAGCAACGGTTGCTAATTGCTCGTGCTGTTTATAAAGACCCTGATTATGTGTTTTTTGATGAAGCAACAAATGCCCTTGACTCGTTTAATGAGATGATGATTATGGACAATCTGAACGAATTTTTAGATGGGCGCACGGTTGTTGTTGTCGCACATAGGTTGTCAACGGTGCGGAATGCGGATAAAATTATTGTTTTAGAAAAAGGTGAAATTATTGAAGAAGGGACGCACGTGGATTTGACATTGCAGCGTGGCGCGTATTACAATTTGGTGAAAAATCAACTTGAGTTGGGCGTTTAAAAAGAGCGTTTTTTAGACATTTGAGGAACGTCAAAAGTTACCCAATATTATTATTTTGTCATTGTTTTTTGATTGATATATTCCTATAAATGGCAGCCATAGCGATGGCACAATCAACTGATTTTAGGAAAACAGCGTCATTTGATTCAGTGAAAGCAGCATCACGCCAAAGATTAGGTTCTTCACGAAAATGCGTTGTAATATAATATCGATTAGGGTCAACGATGACATACTCTTGAAAAGAATCTAAAGTTTTATATTGCTCAAATTTTAAAGTACGGTCGTATTTACCTGTTCCTTTTGACAAAACCTCTATAATAACAAGTGGATTGATGAGTAAAACCTCATTTTTATCAAAATACTGAGGGGTCTCTGTAACAGTCAATAAATCAGGATAAAGTCCCAAGTTGAGCTTTGGCAAATAAACAATCTGCTGGCTACCCATAACGATATAGTTTTTGTTTTTTGCTTCAAAAGCATTATTCAATGCAGTCGTTGTATTGCTGACGATGATGTTATGCCATCCACGTGCCATAGGAAGTTTTGTTATAAGTCCATCATAGTATTCATGTTGTGCTTGTGCTTGTTCTTCACGTTTCAAATATTCCGCAAGCGAGTAGTGACGCGGTTCCTTTTGAGGTTTTAGAACTGCTAAAGGATAGGTTTGTATATTTGAGTCGTTGGACATGATATTTATTTTTTGACAAAAATAGGGAAAAATTATTTTTGAACCACTATTTTTAAAATAATATTGAGATGCTAAATGCCATTAGAATATCTCAAACCATACTAATTGTTTTCCTTTTTTTGAACTTGAATTGTCAAGATAAGCCTTTTCTGAAAACCAATATACCCCCTCAATATGAAAGCGAAAATACAAGTTTTACTGTTCATTTTTATTCTGAAAGTGAATTGAAACAGTTATGGGATAGTTTATGTCTAAAAAAAGGCTGTTTAACGGGTGGTCAGTATGTTGGAGAGAATGGTATATTTGGCATATTCAAAGTTCGAAGCAGGAAATAGAGATGCTCCAAAATCTTTGGAAAGAAGAAGTAGGTAAAGTTTCAAGCAGAAATGAATAAAAAGAAATTAAGAATGGAAGAATACGAAAAAATAGAACTCCGTCATGAGGACGTACAAGAAATATTAGGCACACCGCCGTCGTGGATTATTAGGTGGGGCACAACGGTTATATTGCTCGGTATCTGTTTACTGCTTTTAGTCGGGTGGATTGTAAAATATCCTGATATTATCCCTGCACAGGTGTATTTGACGACTGAAGTGCCGCCGATATCGGTGGTGGCACGTACAACAGGCTATTTATCAAAATTGGTGGTGAAAGAAAACGACACTGTTCATGCAGGAGACTTGTTGGTTGTATTGCAAAGTGCTGCGAAATATGAACATGTTCTGACATTGGAACAAGAGTTATCAGAATTAGAAACATTGACCCCCTCAGTAATTGAGGCTTTTCAACCTAATTTGGGGTTTCAGTTGGGTGAAATTCAGTTCAATTATTCTTCATTTGTCCAGATATTGAAGGAGTTACAGTTTAAAAGAGAAGAGAACTTTATTTCACAAACGGTAAATCAATACAATTCTCAAATCAATAATTACGAAAGACTCATTAGAACGGAAAAAGATAAGCAGTTGACAGCACAAAAGAATTTGCAATTGGCTAAAAAACGTTTTGAAGAAAAACAACAGCTATATACCCAAAATGTTATCTCACGCAACGATTTAGAAGATGCAAAGAAAGAGGAATACCGCTACGAGCAAGACCTTAAAAATCTAAAAAGTAACGTTGAACAACTGAATGGGCAGATTTTAAATGTTCGCAAAAATATTCTGGATGTACAGCAAACGACAAAAGAGGTTAATACAACAAAATATGTGGGCTTGATAGAAGCAATGAATCAACTCAAAAGTGCTATTCAAAAATGGAAACAAACTTATCTTTTGACAGCACCGAGTGACGGACGCGTTTCTTTTTTCAATAATTATTGGGCTGAAAACCAAGATATTCGCGAAGGTGCTGCCGTCATGGCTATCGTGCCGCCCAATGGGTCGGGTATTATAGGTATGGTAGAGTTACCTTTAGCAAATGCAGGCAAGGTGTTAGAAGGACAACGAGTGGTTATGAAGTTCTATTCCCATCCTTATGATAGGTTTGGGATAGTTCAAGGCGAAGTGATGTCGAAAGCCCTACTGCCCAGAGACAATAAAACAATTTCTGTACGTGTCTCTTTGCCTCATGGTTTGCATACGAATAGAGGATATGACCTTAAGTTCGATCAACAGATGACAGGGTCTGCTGAAATTGTTACAGAGGAACGGCGATTTATTGAGCGTTTATTCGACAAATTGCTATCTATATTTAGAAGCAATTGACATGATTTTAAATTATTATATCAATATAGCATAGCGGTTTTTATTCGAAAATATGTCACAAGAAAAAGAGCGAATATTCTTTAGTTAGAATATTCGCTCTTTTTTTTAGATTTAAATGCCGCATTTTTTAATATTTGATAACAACGGAACGCTTTTTGTGATAATTAATGAAAAAGAAGCTGTCACATATTAGTGAAATTATTTATAAAATAAATTTTTTTCTTTTGTGACTTGCATTTGTGGTATAAATATATGAATCTTTGCTCTACAAATTTAAAATATTATAGTATCTTTATGAACATTTATCTCCCACACTGACCATATTGTTTGTTGGCAATGCAATTTTTGATGATTAAACGCGATGACTTTTGTTTTTCCAGTCTGAACAATTATGTTATTTTTACACGATTTTAAGAATTATATGACTGAATATCGGTCACTATAGAATATTTTTAGATATAGTAATTTTCAAAAAACATCCAAAACGTCTGTAACTGTGAAGAAACATCTCTACTCTAAATTGTTTATTTGTATTGTCCTTTCATATTTGCCAATGTTGGTAGGGGCACAAGATATCCATTACACCAATTTTGGTTTTTCACCTCTAAACATAAATCCTGCTCTTACAGGCGTATTTAATGGAGATTACCGTGCAACGGGAAATTTTCGTAGCCAATGGCAAGGTGTACCAGTTTCTTACTTAACTATATCAGGCTCATTTGATATGAAGGTAGAAAGTAAGAAACATACTGGTGCATCGCCGTTCCGTGTAGGGGCTTTTTTAAGTCATGACAATGCAGGATGGTCAAAGCTGAATAATACGAGCATTTATTTAAGCGGCTCTTATTTGAAAGCTCTAACTCGACAAGACTTTTTAAGCGGTGGTCTTTCCCTTGGCATCAATCAGCGGGCTTTTAAAACGGGAGATTTGACTTGGGATGATCAATATTTCGAAAAACGCTTTGACCCGAATACGATTAGTGCGGATGCAACGATTTTTGACCAATCTATTTTTTATCCCGATCTTTCTATTGGTGGCAATTATCATCGTCAAGTACCGGGCAAACGTTCTGGTTTAGATTTAGGTTTAGGGGTTTTCCATCTCAATCAACCTAAAAAAAGTTTTTTAGGCGAACCTGCTGTAAAATGTGACATCCGCTATAGTCTTTCAGGTTCTACAAATATTGCTTTGACAGAGAAATTTGATTTGTTGCTTGATTTGATGGGGCAATGGCAAGGCCCACATCGCGAAATTTTGGGTGGCTTTGGCGGTCGTTTGTATATAGTTGAGAAACGAACAAAGATGATTGCTCTACAAGCAGGTTTGACAATTAGAAATGGCGATGCTTTCTCTCCCCATATTGGTTTGTTGTACAATAGATGGAAAGTTGGTTTGAACTACGACACTAACTTTTCGAATTTCAAAACGGCTACTAATAAATTTGGAGGACCAGAAATCAATTTTATTTACATTTTTTCGAAGGTGCCACCAGAAAAATTCTGTCCTTTATGTCCTGTTTACTTATAACGGTCCCCTCAGTATAAACCCTTAAGTTGGTGGTTGCACAAACTTAAAACACTATTTTCAGACACGTCTCTTACAATACAATCTCATAAAATGAAAAGATTTATTATTGCATATATAGTCCTTGGGGTATTTGTAGCCAATGCTACTTATGCACAAGTCATCACGGCGAATCAATTTCAAACTAAAGCAGATGCTGCCTACGATATTAAAGACTATAATACGGCGTTAGCGCACTACACCACTATTTTGAATGATGAGCCTGACCGTGCCGACCTCTATTGGAAAACAGCCGAATCTGCTCGATTATCGCGTCGGTTTGGTGTAGCAGAAACTTATTATGAAAAATTATCCAAAAATCTAGAGCTGAGCAAAACCCAACCTTTACTTGATTATCATTTGGCAATGGTTAAAAAAAGTCTTGGGAAGTATGATACGGCGATGGCATTATTACAAAAATATACGACGACAGCGGGTGATTTGGCAACAACCGCCACGACTGAAATTGAAGCATTAAAATGGGCAAAAGAAGCCTCTCAAACAAGACTTTATGAGCCTATTCATCTGAATGACAATATTAACACCATATATATGGATGCCGCCCCTGTACGTCATGGCGACATTTTGTATTACACTTCTGCTTCTTTCAAAAAAACCGATGGCGCACCCGTAACCAATGTTTTTTCTTCAAATATGATTGATAAAGCCTTGCCTCTAGCCATCAATTCGCAGACTGAGGGTGTCCACACAGCTTATTATGCCTTAAATACTGAGGGGTCTCGCTTGTACTATAATTTATGCGACCTAGAGGAAAGTGGTTCTTTTCATTGTCAAATTCACGTTCGGGAGAAATCAACAGATGGTAGTTGGGGTAAACCCAGTTTACTCGATACAAATACAATCAATATTTCAGGTTTTACGGCGACCCAACCCAATATTGGTTTTGACAAAACAAAAGGGAAAGACATTTTATATTTTGTTTCAGACCGAAGAGGTGGTAGAGGCGGCTTAGATATTTGGGCTGCCGATATAGAAGCCAATGGTACGCTCACGGCACCAGTTAATTTGACTGTTTTAAATACGTCAAAAGATGATATCACACCCTTTTTTATGAATGGTCCTCAAATTTTAACCTTTTCTACTGAGGGGTATGAAACATTTGGCGGATTTGACATTTTTACATCAGAGTTAACCAAGACAGGTTTTGCAGAAGTGAAAAATATTGGCTATCCGATGAACTCGAGTTATGATGATATGTATACTTCTTTCGATGCGGACAATGCCAAATATTATTTTGTCTCAAATCGTGTCGGTGGTTTATGCGAAAGTGATAAAAAGGATTGTATTTGCAATGATATTTACGAACACAATATTATGGTGAATCTGGATGCCTCAACTTTTTTAGCTGGCGGCGGCAATGCATTGATTGGCTGTAAGATTGATTTAGTGGATCTCGAAACAGGTAAAATTGTTACCAAAATTAATGAAGAAGGCAATGGCTATAATTTTCCGCTTTTGCCGAACAAAAGATATCAGCTTATTGCTTCCAAAAGTGGTTATATGCCCGACACCATAACATTTAATACAATTGTTGCGGGTGCAAAAATGGCTATAGCTGGGGAGGCTTCATCTGATTTGACTGTTTCAGCATTGGGTATATATGCCCCTATCACAAACATTACAAAAAAATTGATATTAAATCCGAAACTCAGACTAGATATTTATGTTTTTGATAAAATTAATCTCAAAGTTTTGAATGGTGCAACTGTTGAAATTCGCAGCGAAGATGGCAAAACGCTTTATGCGACGGAGACATTAAAGGGCAACTTTTTGACTTGGGGCGGTATTGAATTTGGCAAAACGTATAAACTTATTGCCTCTAAAGCTACGTTTGAGAAAGACGAAAAAATACGTCCAATTGAGGGTTGGAGTTCGATGATAACAAAATTTGTTTACACGGATTCTTTATATTTAACGCCTTTCAGTGGCTTGCCTTTGACTTTATATTTTGATAACGACTATCCTGACCCACGCACCCGTAATATGACAACAGTTTATACTTATGGTGAAACTTATGTGGCTTATTATGCTAAACAAACCGAATACCTCAATGCTTACTACAAGGACAATAATGATGTCAGTGCCAGTGGTGCGAATGAAATTTCTAATTTTTTCAAAAATGATATCAAGTATGGTTATGATAAATTGAATGAATATTCTAATAAACTGCTCGAATATTTGAATAATGGCTATGGTATGGAGATAGTATTAGAAGGCTATGCTTCACCGTTGGCAGAAAATGAATACAATCGTATTTTGACCTCACGTCGTGTCAGTTCTGTCATCAATCAATTTGATAAATACCAGAATGGCATCTTCCGCACTTATATCCAAAACGGTCAATTGCGCATCAGAGTTAAACCTTTTGGTGAAGAAAAAGCGAATCAGAATGTCAGTGATGATGCTAAAAATCGGCGCAAGTCAGTTTACAGCGTGCCTGCTATGAAGGAACGGAAAGTTGAAATTAAAGAAATTAATGTTTTCCAATATAACCCTAAGGATGGTTACAGTATCAGTGATGCTTTGGGTATTTATTTAGATATCAAAGCATTAAGTCGTCCTCCTTACAATACCACTTTGGGCGATGTAGATAGAGCCAACAGCTATTCTGTCGTTTCCCAAAGTGGCTATTTAAGTGTAAAAGGGGTAAGCAGTAAAACAGCTACGGCAACTGAAATGGGCACAATGGGTTATGCCAAAGACGCAACTAGTTCGACACAATCAGTTGGTCAAAAACGGTATGAAGTTGTTTTTGTAGATTCTTATACAGGTGAAATCATTAAGAAGGGAGCTTCGGCTGAATTATTTGACCAATATGCCGATAAAATGGTGGGCAAAGCGAAGAAAAAAGGTAGAAAATATTATTACAATGTAGATTTATCGAAAGATTACTTAGTAAAAGGGTCTGCTGCGGGTTATGGAGAATCAACAGTGAATAAATCAAGCACGCATACTGAGGGGAGGAATTCGATGACAACTGATACAATGTTTTTGTTGCCATTTGGCGGATTACCATTGCCACTGTATTTTGACAATGATAAGCCTTCTGGGGAGGCGACTTCAGAATCAACTTCTACAAATTACACTGAAACATATCGACCATTCATTTCTCGCAAACAAGATTTTATCAGTTCTTATAATAAGATTGTGGCTGCAAAGGGTGGCATAACGTCTCCTAATGAAATGAACTCTTTTTTTGAAAATGAAATCAAAAAAGGATATGAACAGCTTTCGGGTTATACAACTATTATGAAAATGTACTTGCAAAATGGCGCTCAACTTGAAATCGTTTTAGAAGGCTATGCTTCTCCTTTAGCGAATACAGATTATAACCGTTCATTATCTGCTCGACGCGTCAATTCTGTCATTAATTATTTATCAAATGTCAACGGCGGTTCTTTGAAAAAGTACATCAAAAGTGGTCAGTTAAAAATAAGTGTTTTACCACAAGGCGAGGTCAATCCAAATGTGAGCGATGATGAGAACAATGCCTCCTCTATTTATAGTGTTGAAGCCTCTCGTGAACGTAAGGTTGTTGTCAAAGATATCATTATTCTAAATAATGCACATTACAAAAAATAATCTGGTTGAGGGGGTTTCTCACCATATGGTTAAATATAAAAAATCAACCCAAATCTCGATACGTTAAAAAAAACAAGACATGAACAGTCTCACTAAGATATTGAAAATAAGCATTTTAGCCTTTATTGTCTTTGTGTCAACGGAGGTAAAAGCACAGACCATTTCTGTCAACATTGCGGTTAAAGAACCGACTTGTTTCAGTTGGACAGATGGCGAAGCAACAGCGACTGCTATCGGTGGAACCGCTCCCTATTCTTATAGTTGGAGCAATGGACAAGGCGGCGGACAAACTGTTTTCGGCATTCCAGCGGGCAATTATACAGTTACGATTACAGATGCCGCCAATCGTCAAGCGACTAAAAGTTTTACAGTCGGGCAACCGCCTGTGCTTGTACCTATTGCAACTGTGATAGGGAATTCATGTGACGCTGGGGCTTCATACATAGGCTCTGCTACAGGTGGCCTGTCGCCTTATACTTATGCTTGGCGCAATTTAGGAACCAATCAAATGACCAATGGTGCAATGCTGACGGCTCCTGCTATTGGTTCTTATCATCTCTCTGTAACAGATGCCAAAGGGTGCACAATCACTAAAGTTGTCAACGTAAAACCACTAAAAGTCATGGTCATTGCTAAAGACGCTACGTGTGGCGGGGCTTGCGATGGTTCAGCTGAGGCTTGGGTTGACGGTGGCACACCTCCCCTCAGTTATCTTTGGAGTAATGGGGCAACAACGGGTATTGTTTTCCCATTGCCTGGTGGTAATTACTCTGTTACTGTAACCGATGCGCTTGGTTGTACCAAAGTAGCGACAGGAACTGTATTCGAGCCAGCTGTTATCAAACCGAACTTAGTCGTTACGGGTCAATGTTCAGGTGCTGCTACAGCTACTGTTACACCCACAGGTGGTCGTCCCCCTTTAACAGTCCGTTGGAGTACAGGCGCAACAACAAATACCGTAACAAACTTAGCACAAGGCGGTTACTTTGTTACAATTACGGATTCTGCGGGTTGTTCAAAAGATACATTTTTCAAAGTAAGTACAGGCTTTTTGGGTTTAAATATCACTAAAACACATCCCACTTGCAACGGTGTAGCGAATGGTTCTGCAACTGTAAATGTAACGGGTGGCTCAATCGGTGATTATACCTATCGGTGGAGCAATGGGGCTACGACACAGACTATTTCGAACCTCGCTGCAGCTACTTATACCGTTACTGTAACAGATGGTGGTGGATGTACATCTTCACAATCTGTTAGTATTCAATCAATTAGTAATATAATCATACAAACGGCATTCACAAATTCCGCTTGTATTGGTGCAACAGGAACAGCGTCGGTTACTTCGGTTGCAGGCGGCACGGCACCTTATACTTATCGATGGAGCAATGGCGCGACGACCCCCTCAGTATCTAGCCTCGCAGCAGGTAATTACACAGTAACTGTTACGAGCATAGGTGGTTGTACAGCAACCGCTAATTTTACCATACAAGGACAGAGTACCATCACGCTAACTGTTGCTTCTTCACCGACTTCTTGCGGCGGTACTACAGGCATGGCGAGCGTTTCAAGCGTTGCAGGTGGCACTGCTCCTTATACTTATAGTTGGAACAATGGTGCAACCTCACAAACCATTTCAAATGTCGGTAATGGTATTTATTACGTTACTGTAACAGATGCATTGGGTTGTACGGCTACGCGTGCAGTTGAGGTTCAAGGCACAAACAGTCTCCAAATTACAGTGTCTAATACTAAAGCAGATTGTAATGGAGCAAACGGTACAGCTACTGTCACAGCTATCACTGGCGGTGGTGCTCCTTATGCCTATAAATGGAGTACGGGTGCAACAACTGCTTCCATTACAGGATTAGCGGTTGGTAGCTATACTGTTACAGTAAGCGAAGTTTCTGGTTGTTCTACATCAACAACTGTCGTCATTGGTGCAAATTCAAGTATGGTTTTGGCAACAACAACGACCCCCTCAGTATGCGGAGGTGCAACGGGTACGGCATCTGTCACAAGCATTACAGGTGGCACATCGCCCTTTACATACCGTTGGCACAATAGCGGCACAACGGCAACGATTGTCGGTTTAGCAACAGGACCATATTTGGTTACAGTGACAGATGCGACGGGGTGTTCACGTTCAACCACTGTTGTTGTAGGTTCCGTTAGCAATGTTGTAGCACTAACAACAGTTTCACCGACATTTTGTATTGGCACAACAGGTACTGCGACTGTTGCAAGTGTAACAGGCGGTACAGCACCTTTTACTTATCTTTGGAATAATGGCGCAACAACACAAACAATTACAAATTTACCTGCAGGCAGTTATTCAGTTACTGTAATAGACTCTAAGGGCTGTACTTCGCCTTCTGCATCTGCAACAGTACCAACCATTTCTGCTACAATTACGGCTATTCCATCCATATCAAATGCTACATGTGGCAAAGTAAATGGTCAAATCAGCATTTCTGCAATTGGTGGCACAACGCCTTTTTCTTATAAATGGAGTGATTTATCAACGTCAACGACCCTTAAAAGTCGTACAGGGCTTGGTGCAGGTGCTTATGCCGTCATTATTACGGACAGCAACGGTTGTACAACCGCGTTATCAAACCTTAGAATTATTGATACAGGTTCTGTTAAGGCTCAATTTGCGCTTCTCCCACAAGGTTGTACGGGCGATAGTATCATTATGCGATTTGCGAATAACTCAACAGCCCAATCTGCCAATATCACGTATTCATGGTTGTTTACTGGCAATCGTAATTCAACTGTTAAAACTCCAGATGTTCTTTATGGTACTCTCGATGGCGAAGCACGTCTCATTGCTCGTTCTACTGAAGGCTGTTTGGATACATTACTTTTGAGATTTCCGCTTGACATTATTAAAATAGATGTGCCAGATACGGTTGTGACATGCGTAAATACGCCTGTAATTGTCACAGCCAATAACCTAAATCCAAACTTTACACCTAAATATTTATGGGCAAATGGTGCAACAACAGCCTCAACAACTGTTACACCAACACTTGGAGGTACAATTAAAACCTATGTAACCATTACAAATTCTTATGGTTGTACCAAAAAAGATTCAGCTTTGGTCATCACAATACCTAATATCAATACCCCAGATTTGTCTTGGAAACGCAGTTGTGAGCCTTTCAAAATTTCGTTTTTCAATACCAATTCTAATGCAGGCCAATGGCGTTGGATATTCGGCGACCCAGGTAACCCTACGGGAGGTTCAGCCGCGAATAATCCTATTTATACTTATTCAAGAGCAGGAACTTTTACAGTGACATTAGTGCCAACAACTTTATCTTGTTTGAATTCTGTGACATTTACCGTGAATGTGTCAGATAAAGATGCCGTAACTGTGGATGCAGGAAATGACACGACACTTTGTAGCAATAACCGTATTACACTGAGGGGTACAAGTAGCGAAGCAAACTTTGAATGGTCAACCAATCGAACGTTTACACCCGTGGCGGGTACGGGTGCAACGTTACTCGTGACGCCAACAACTGGTAGAAATGTCTATTTTATCCGTAGTAAAAACGCTGATAATTGTACTTCTATCGATAGTATTGTTCTGAATAATAGAACAATAAACATCAATCGGGCAGCAGTAACGGACTTATGTGTGAGCATAGACAAGCCATTAACCGTTACAAATTTGAACATAGGCGATATTTTAAAAGTCACTTGGTCTCCAACGAGCCTTATCCGAGGTTTTACAAGCAATGACTCACTTCGTCCTATCGTTCGCGCCAATGCAGACGGCACACTCATCGGCACTTACACCAATCAGTTTGGGTGTACTTTGAAAGACTCCATTACTTTAAAAACGCATGTGGTAGATGCGACGGTCAATGCAACCGCCAAAACGATTTATGTAAATGACGCATTGACCCTCAATGCAGGTCCTGTCGGTACAGGGTATACGTACGCTTGGTCTCCAGCAGGTTCAGTTACAAATCCAAATGCAGCAACAACACGTGCTACACCTAAGGAAAATACAACTTTTATAGTTACAGTCACCGACAATTTTGGCTGTACCGATACCGCCCAAGTGGCTTTACGTGTCTTAGTGCCAGAATGTGCCGAGCCGTATATCTTTATTCCTCGTGCCTTTTCGCCTAATGGGGATGGTACCAATGATGTTATTAAGGTTCGTGGCGAATATTTAACCTCTGTCGAATTTGTCATTTATAATCGGTGGGGTGAGGAAGTCTTTAAAACTTTAGATAAAAGTATCGGTTGGGATGGTAAATTTCATGGACAAGCCGTAACACCGGATGTTTATGGCTATTACGTGAGAGGCGTCTGCCAACAAGGAGAGCAGTTTTTTAAGAAAGGCAACATAACTGTGTTGAAATAATTTTCCAAACAATTCTTAAGTCACGCGTCCTGCTTCCCCTGAGCAGGACGCTTTTTTTTAGTATGTCGCATTTTAATTTATCAACTAAAGAAATTCTAAAAACTTCTCACTTTCTCACTAATTTCGCGCCCTCATTACCTAATTTTCATCATTCATCATTCATCATTCATCATTCATCATTAAAAATATTCATCATTCCTTTATGAATTTTAACGGTACTCAATACGATATTCAAGGCATCAATCCCATTGATTTATGCAAACAATATGGCACACCACTTTATGTATATGACGCACAAGTTATTGAAAATCAATACAAAATACTGAGGGGGGCGTTTTCAGATGTACCCCGCTTGCGCATAAACTTTGCTGTCAAAGCATTGACAAATTTATCGGTTTTGCGGTTCATGAAACGCTTAGGTTCATGCGTGGATACGGTCAGCATCGAAGAGGTGAAACTCTGTTTGCGCGCAGGGTTTGAGCCACAACAAATTGGTTTTACGCCAAGCGGTGTGCCTTGGGCTGAAATCGTAGAAGCGGTTAGTTTGGGTGTCAAAATTCATATTGATTCAAGACCTTTATTACATCAATTTGGAGAGACTTATGGGGCATCTTATCCCGTAGGCATACGCCTCAATCCGCACGTTATGGCAGGTGGGAATTTGAAAATATCAACAGCCCATGAGCGGTCAAAATTTGGTATTTCTATACAACAACTCGATGAAATTCAACACGTTATGGCTCAAACAGGCTTAATTGTTGAAGGACTGCACCAACATACAGGTTCTGAAATAAAGGAATCTTCAACGTTTTTACAAGTCTCTGAATTGATTTTTGAGGCGGCGCATCGTTTCCCCGATTTGCAATATATTGACCTCGGTGGCGGCTTCAAAGTGCC
>JAYTUQ010000275.1:0-5603 GCA_043744455.1 Saprospiraceae bacterium
GGCGTACAATGGTAAATTTAACTTGACATATAAATTGCCTAAAAAACTCAAAGCTTTTTCTTTGCAATTGCAAGGCAGTTACGAAAGTGACCAAATTGTGGCACAAGGCACACGTAAAGGTATTGCTTTTGCCGATTTTGCAGTGAAATATACTTTTTGGAAAATGGCAAATTTGACGTTTCAAGTGAGTGATATGACAAATTCGAGACGCGAGATATTGTATCTTTCTGATGCCACCTTTACGCAAGAAAGTATGCGTCGCCGTGAATTACGTTATGTCAAATTGACGTTCCAAATGCCTTTTGGCAAAATGGATTCTTCCATTTTCCGCAAAGCTAAAGATGCCCGACGGAATAATAATCAACAAGATTTGACACCTGATTTTGGTGGATAAAAATGGATAGTACAAAATAGATAGTTGAGAATGGATAATGTTTAAAGTTAAAATAGATGAGGTTCAATAAACAATGTCGTTTATTTTGTTGTTTTGTCAACTATCCATTATCCATTTTCAACTATCTATTATTTTTATGAATTCACAAACCAATGATTTTCGCTCGCTCGGCACGCATCCTTGGATGATCATGATGTACTTGCTGTTGGCAGGTTTGACTATGATATTTTTTGGCTTATCAATGGCGTATATCTATTCCCGTTTTCAATCGGGTGAAGCCCCGATAAAAGTCCCCTTGATTTTTCTTTTCAATACCCTTATTTTATCTGGCAGTTCATGGTTTTTACGTAAAGCAAAAACCTTTTATTTAGCCGACGATACTGAGGGGTATCAACGCGCGTTGTGGGGCACCTTGTTATTGACAATGATATTTATGGTTTTGCAATATGTTGGTTGGGGCATGTTGTGGGAAAATAATCCAAATATTGGGGTTGGTAATATGCGGGCTTATGTTTATGCGATTTCAATCATTCACTTATTACATATCATTGGGGGTTTGCCGTTTTTTCTTATTTTTCTCTACACGGCTTATGTTCGAATGAAAGAACCCGTCAGTGTTTTAGTATATTTTAGTGACCCTGTTAAGCAATTGCGTTTGCGTATGTTGACGATGTATTGGCGGTTTTTGGATATATTATGGTTGTATTTGATTGTTTTCTTTTGGGGAAATTACTTTTTGAGTCAAACGTTTTTTAACTTTTAGGTTTTTGTTTATCTTAAAACAATAAAAAACAGCCTTGTCGTAAACAACAAGGCTGGATAAAAGGATATAAACTTGATGGGTCTTAAAAACCTAAACCCAAAGTAAAGCCTCTGACACCCGACATATTAACAGTTGTCATATTAGTCATCTGTGCATTTTGTAAATTTACTTGGTATAGTCTGACCATTGTTTCGTCACCAAACAGCGCAAAAGCTTTGTTCGAGGTGCTGCCAATATCAAACCCATTTGCATCAGAAATAGGCGCGGCAATGTCACCAACAAAGACCAAAGTGCCATTATTAGGTGGATTTTGCATGTATAACTTCTTCGTCATAGCATCGATGGCAAATAATGTTGTCGTAGTTGTTCCTGCAAAATTATTAGTATAAGCAGAAGCCGTTATTGCGGGTGTGCCAGGATTGATATTACCGTCTACCGCCACGATAGCACCCGTTTCAGGATGTGCGCGCAGGTTTTGTCCTGAATTGCTTACGATGCGAATCCTATCAACCGTTGGATTAAAATCAAAACCAAATTGCGTTCCCGTCAAAGCAGGTGTGAAAGGTGTTGTACCCACTACCGTTGCCGCACCAGAAGATGCATTAATCGTATACAAACGGCTCGTACTGCCCAAAGCGTACAATTGTCCATTTACAGGACGCATATCTAAGCCCATAACCATTTCACCCGCTTGCATACCTGTAATCGGTTTTGTAATCGGCGCAGGATTATAGGGATTGAAAATAACCAGGTTGTTGCTGTTGTCAACTGCATAAGCAACTGGGTCAGTTGTAACTGCTAAACCGATGACATTGGCATTAAAATCGAAATTGCCCAATTTCAAAACTCTGCCCGTTGCCAAATTGACAACGTACAATTCAGATTTTCCACCCACACGCAAAGCGGCTATACCTAAGTCATTGTTAGTAATATCAAAACCTGCCGCGCCTGTTGCATCGACGCCCAACGAACCAATTTCTACCAAAGTCCCATTGTTAGGCGGATCTTGACGGTAAAGTTTGTCGGTGTTGACATCAATGGCGAACAACGTTGTGGATGTTACACCCGCTTTGTTATTGGCATATGCCACCTCTGAAATGGCGGGTATGCCTGGATTTAAATTACCGTCAACGGCAGCTATTGCGCCTGTTTCAGGATTTAATCTTAGATTTTGGCCTGTATTGGTCTCCAAACGAATACGGTCAACTGTAGGATTGAAGTCAAAACTGACAATCGAACCATTCACGGCGGGCACAAATGGGTTTGCACCAATTTGCGAAGCAGCCCCTGTTTGAGTATTGATGACGTACAGACGGCTTGAATCGCTTACGCCATACAACTGTCCTGTTGCAGGGCGAAAATCAATGCCCATCATCTTTTCGTTGGTTCGCAAACCTGTAATAAGCGTTTTTTTAATGGTTTGCGAGGGAAAATCCGCATTGACCAGTAATAGATTGTTGTCGTTTGTCAAGGCAATGACGTTAATGTCATACCTACTGCGTTCCGTCTCGCTCCGACAACCTATGTTTAGAAATAGAGTCGTTACCACTAAGGCTGCACAGAGAAACCTTAATGCGTTTGTGATGTTTTTCATTAATTATTAATTTATTGTTTAAAAATCGAGTAAAACCATTTTAGGGTTGGTTTCCACATTTATTTACGAAACGGTTCATGTGTTCGGTTTTGTGGATTTCTACTTTTTTAGAAAAAACATAGCCACATAGCGCACATAGTTTATTGATTTTCAATGTACTATATGCGCTATGCGGCTATGTTTTTTTTAAAAATATATTTTGAAGTACTAAAAGGAGTATTTTATTTCGCTATTGTTTCACAACTCTTTTCACCGCAATCCCTTCAATACCTTTAATTTTGATAAACAAAACACCCGTTGAGAAATTAGACAAATCAACGTCAATAGGCGCATTATTCATCAATTGACGTGTTTCTAAAATCTGTCCTAGAGCATTTTGAATGGTCAAATACTGAGGGGTTACTTTTATGAACGAAATGGTCGTTTTTCCCGAAGTTGGGTTAGGTGAGACATTGACAAAAGCATCAATAGAAGGTTCTTCTGTGGCAGATTGAACATCGAAACGCGTTCCTGAATTCAAAACTTCTTTTGTCGTTGCATTTTGAACCCAAGCAACGACATAAATTTGTGAATCACTCCAACCTGATGCCACCGTATAAGGCAAATTAAAAGTTTGAATCGTGGACGTAGGCGTTACCGTAAAACCATTTTGCCCTAATTCACCCCCATAAGCAATAAATTTGCGCAAGACATTATAATGAACCGTTTCACCATTATTGGCATTGAAATTTATCTTTTTTTCTACAATTGCAACATACATTTTGTAGTTGCCAGTGGGGACGGTACCGACTGCTTTGAGTGTGACGGTTGCCGTACGATTTGCACCAGTTGTTTCAGAAACCTTTACTTCAATTGGACTTGTTCCACTTGCCGCAGCATCAATATCTGATGCGGCAATGCTGCCTGCACTGATTAAGGCAGCGCCATTCAGGCTTGCGCGAGGTGTGCTGAAAACGCCATACCAGTCTTTGCGCGCATCTTGTTCCGTTTTATTGGCTTGATAAAAAGGGCATTGTGGATAAGGAATGCTTGAATGAATGGCAATATGATGTATTTTTGTATTAGTTTCAACGGCAATACGTGAAAAAAATCCTGGGTTTTGCGATGCACAAATGCTGCAATAGGTGTTGGTGAAATGTTCAACTAAAACATATTTTTTTGCTTGTGCAAAACTTGTTGAAATGCTAAAGGCAAGCGCCAAACAAAGTGTAAAAAGCTTTTTCATTTTAATCTTTTTTAATTATTAAACAATTTTTTTAAACTATCATACAAATAACTGTCGGAAATACGGCAGCCGTTTTCTATCATCTTAAAAATGTCAACTTCGCGGGTGTTGGTATACTTTTTTTCAGTTTGATAGTAAGAAACAGACCCCTCAGTATTTTTCAATTTGGGCAGCCATTCGCCATCATTTGTAAAATCAATGGAAGTATTTTCGTTAGCGATTAAACTTAATAGCTCTATTTTGTCTTTATCAAAATAAAAAATACGCAGTTCATTCGTTGTGGCTTGTTTTAAATACTGAATATTTTTTAAGGTTTCTTCAAACATCAAGTCGCTAAATATATCTACGAGACCCATAGCTTGTTCAGGTCTTCGTTCTTTCATTTTAGCCCAATCTTCGCCCGTAATAGTGTTGGCAACAAGAAATTGAATAAATTTTTTTTCAAGGGGTTTCAGTTCCTCATGTGTTAATCTTCTAAATTTCATACTGTTCAATCGTCTAATTGCTTAGTTTTGTCTATCAAAAAAGTTGGTAAAGCACTAAATTACTGAGGATTACTGAGGGGGTTATTTTGTTCAAACTTTGCGAGAGAGTTTGTACTCTACCAAACTTGTTTTAACATTGCACTCAGTTTTGCAATACAAATTTCAGTATTTTAATTCACAATATTATCACAAACTAAAATTCTATGTTACTCAATACATTATTGGTCGATCTGTCCTTACCCGATTTCGCTTCTGCCGATGTGTGGATAAGTCTTATTACATTGACATTTTTAGAAATTGTCCTAGGTGTTGACAATATCATTTTTGTCTCTATTGTTGCCAATCAGCTGGCGCACAAAAACCAAGCAAAGGCGCGTAATTATGGTTTGATTCTGGCGATGGCTTTTCGTTTGATACTTTTATTGGGTATTGGTTTCATACTATCGCTTGATGAACCTATTCTGACCATTCCGGTCTTAAAAGAAGATGGTACAGCCCTTGGATTGAGCTTCAAGGATATGATATTAGCGGCGGGCGGTTTGTTCCTTTTGTACAAAAGTACGATGGAAATTCACCATAAATTGGAGGGAAAAACAGAAGAAATACAGTCAAAAGCCAATGCCACGATGACTTCTGTCATTGTTCAAATTTGTATTGTCAATATTGTTTTTTCATTCGATTCCATTCTCACAGCGATGGGCATGACGAAGATCGTTTCAGTCATGATGATTGCTGTTATTATTTCGATTTTAGTGATGATGGCATTTGCTGGACCGATTTCTAAATTCATTAACACACATCCGACGATGCAAATGTTGGCGTTATCTTTTTTAATATTAATAGGTGTGATGTTGATAGCAGAAGGTTTTCATCAGCATGTGTCGAAAGGATATATCTATTTTGCGATTGCTTTCTCACTCGGTGTCGAGATGCTTAACTTGCGTTTACGCAAAACGACTACCAGTGTGGTGCGTTTGAATGCCGTTGCAAAATTTGCAAATGAAGAAAAAAAAGGGCTGTAAACGAGTTTATGAGTGATTTGAGAAGGATGGTATAGGACACATTTGCGAATTTTTATAAGTGATTGATTGCGGACAGAGTATAGGTATAGTAGACGGAAATGGAATAGGTTTTTTATTTTT
>JAYTUQ010000276.1:0-1458 GCA_043744455.1 Saprospiraceae bacterium
AAACGCTACTATCGCAAAGACTTTTCACCTGAGTTGTTGGAGCGCATATCTCAAAGTATGCGACGGTTTTGGGCACAAAAAGTATGACTTACTGAATAGCGACCGACGGCGAAGTTTAAAACTGCGCCGTCGGTTTGTTCAATAAAACAAACACACGATAACGCTGATGTTGATTTTTAACCAACCACCCACTATGTATTTGCGTCTTAGACCCTTGTTCTTATAATGTTCATCAGATGAAGTACTCCCCTCAGTAAAAAGGACAAAAAACGAAGTCATATTTCTCAAAAAGGTGTATTTTTGTCAAAAAAAGGAGGTTGTTCAATTGCTTGATTACGTAGATAAATAAATTAAACAATGAGTAAAAAACTTATTCGGTTTGACTGGGCAGTAAAGAAATTATTGCGAAATAAAGCTAATTATGGTGTTTTAGAAGGGTTTTTAAGCGAATTACTCTTTGATGATATTCGTATTGAGAAAATATTGGAAAGCGAAGGCAATCAAGAAACCGAAGATGATAAGTTCAATCGGGTGGATATACTGACTCAAAATTCTAAAAATGAATTAATCATTGTCGAAATTCAAAATTCCTACGAAATAGATTATTTTCATAGAATGGTTTTCGGTGCTTCTAAAGCATTGACTGAAAACCTCTCATTGGGGCAGTCTTATTCTGAAATAAAGAAAATTATATCAGTTAATATTGTTTACTTCGACCTCGGACAAGGACAGGATTATGTTTATAAAGGCGTAACAGTTTTCAAAGGACTACATCAAAACGATACTTTAACACTTTCGGAGAAACAACAAACAGTGTTTACAAAAGAAAGTGTATCTGATATTTTTCCAGAATATTATATCATAAAAGTGAATAAATTTAATGACATTGCCAAAGATAATTTGGACGAATGGGTCTATTTTTTGAAAAACAGTGAAGTTAAAGATGACTTTAAAGCTAAAGGATTAAAGCAAGCAGGCGAGGTGTTGGATATTATGCGACTACCAAAAGACGACCAGTACAGCTATAATCGTTATTTGGATTATTTGCATTACAAAGCGAGCGAAATATTAACATTGAAATCAGAAGCTGAATACAAAGTAAGAAAAGACAGAGATATTGAAATTGCCGAAAAAGGCATATTAAAAGGTTTGGACAATCAAACTATTTCTGACTTGACGGACTTGACAATAGAACAAATTGAGGAAATCCGAAATAAGTGAGCGAAAAAATAAGATTGTCTGTTAATATATGCCATTGGTGTAAAGTATTAGATTTACAGACCTTCAATATCCTATAATCATGAACGATACATCTCCCGCAGCACATAAAAAGCAACTCGACATCATCATGTCAAAAACGCCACAAGAGCGTTTTATGATGGGCATAGAAATGATAGATTCCGTTTACACAATAGTTAAGAAAAGTATTCAACAACAAAACCCTGATATTTCACCTGA
>JAYTUQ010000277.1:0-21628 GCA_043744455.1 Saprospiraceae bacterium
AGAGTTTTTGAAAAAGAGTCGTTTCATCGAAATCAAAATCGTTGGTTTATCCAACAGCCGTAAAATGCTTTTTGATGAGAATGGCATTGACCAACAAGGGTTTATGCCATTAATGACGGAAAAAGGCGCAAAAGCTGACCCCTCAGTATTTGTCGAACAAATGAAGGCTTTGAACTTACCGAATACCATTTTTGTGGATTGTACAGCAAACAAAGAAGTAGCAGATTTATACCACGACATATTGGATAGTTCGATTTCAATTTCAACGGCGAATAAAATTGCCAATTCATCGTCGTACCAAAACTATGTCAATCTGAAAGAAACAGCCATCAAACGCAGCATACGGTATGGCTACGAAACGAATGTGGGTGCAGGATTGCCCGTCATTTCTACTTTGAGCGACTTGATTATTTCAGGCGATAGAATATTGAAAATTGAAGGTGTGTTGTCGGGTTCACTGTCGTTTATCTTCAATAATTTCAAAAAGGGGGTAAAATTCTCTGACATCGTAGAAAAAGCGAAGGAATTGGGTTATACTGAACCTGACCCACGTGTAGATTTAACAGGTATTGATGTACGTCGCAAATTGGTTATTTTGGCGCGTGAAGCAGGTTTTCCAATTGAAGATACAGATGTGCAAATCACTAATTTCCTACCCGAAGCTTGTCTAACTGCTAAAACAGTTGACGCATTTTTTGAAAATTTAAAGCAATCAGACGACATTTTCGATAAAATGCTCGCTGACGCTGTTGAGGGACGAAATCCCGATTCTATCGGGAAGGGGGGGCAATTGCGTATGATTGCCAAAATTGAAGGCGGCAAAGCAACAATTGGGTTGCAAGCCGTTGACGCCTCAAATCCTTTTTGCCACCTCGACGGCTCTGACAATATGATAGTTTTCACAACAGAACGTTATCGGGAACGTCCGCTTGTCGTACGTGGACCTGGTGCAGGTGCAGAAGTTACTGCAGCAGGTGTATTTGCTGAAATTATTGCAATAGGCAATTATTTGGGGTAAATAAATAATGGATAACGGATAGTTGATAACGGATAATGAAAAATGCCAGACGTGTATATCACACCTCTGGCATATCCAATATCCAAATTATCCGTTATCAACTATCCATTATCCATTTACTTTTTCATGATAAACACCTCAATTCGTCTATTTTTTAGTTTGCCTTCGGGTGTACTGTTATCGGCGAGAGGTTTGGTATCGCCAGACCCAACGGTGGTAATCCGATCTGGGTCAATGCCGTTGAGGGTCAAATATCTTTTGACGGAAGCGGCTCGGATGAAAGAGAGGCGTAGGTTTCTGGCTGGAATACCAAAATTGTCCGTATGCCCTTCAATTCTGATATCCACATTCGGAAAAGCTTTCAAGATTTTTACCAATTCATCCACTTGTTTTTTCGATTCAGGTCGTAATCGCGCAGAAGCAATACCAAAATAAATGCTGTCAAGTGTCAGAGGTTGAGACAAATCTGCCTTAGAATCAATGATTTCGGTATATAATTTATCTAAAAATGAACCATTAGGTATCTCAATAACGCCTTCAGGAAATGTCAGTTTATGGGGGCTATCCGATGTGATGGGTGCAGCAATAGGCGATTCATTTTCAAGGGGCTTTTCTTCAACGGTTTGGCTGGTTGATATATTGGGTATTTTAAACTCACAAGTTCTGAAAAAATAAATGCCAACACCAATGACGATTGCCAACAAAACCCAAGGCATAAACTTGCTAAAATCCATGCGTTCTTCTACATTATCGTCAACATGGGTAGTAATCGCAGCGGAAAAATCTAAATCGGCTGCTTTTATAAGTCCATCTGGTAAATTTGCATTGCGCAAAATAGGCAGTTGTTCATTCAGTAAATTGACAAAACTACTGGCACTCGTGCCGCTCCTTTGGCTGATTAAGTTTATTAAAATGGGGGCAACTATGTTCATTAAACTTACAGCAGAACTTGGTTTTATTTGAGCATTTTTAGCAATCCAATCCGTAATTTGTCCCGTTTTTTTATCAAAAATACTGCTAATCATCTCGCCCCCGTTTTTCATTAAAGCCTGAGTTTCCATGCCACCACTCATCAATATATTAACAGACATAAAAGTGTCTAATTTGCTGTTATTTTTGAGGTGCTGAACAAGTTGATTGATTCCTTCACTGTTATCCGATTTACTTGCCATACCCCCGATAAGCGTGGGCAGAATGTAACTAATGGCTTTGTATATAGCGGGGCTATTTTCGCCTAAAAAACTGGCGGCTTTTGCGATAGCTATGTCTGTAAAATGACCTTTTGCTATGTCGAGTAAATTCGTTGCCATAAAAGTTTTAGATTTATTTTAAATATTTTGATTGCAAAATTAGTAAAGAGCCTTGTACGTATGTTGTTTGAATAGTAGTATTTTTAAATTTTGATAGAGATGCCCATTTTTTACTTTTTTACTGAGGGGGTGGTTACACCTTAAAAACAAGTGAAGAAAAATATTTATTGTATTGAATGTTATTGATTAAAGACAATAACGAATGAAAAAGGGTTTGTTTCTAACATTTTCGCCTAAGGGTGATATCTTTGCCTGTTCTAAGCGAAAATTCACTAAATAACGAAAATGAATCATTTTGATTTTTTAAAAGAAAGCCTAAGAAATTTACGTACGACCGGGGCAGTTGCTCGAAGTTCAAAATATTTGGTGCGAGAAATGATGCAACCAATTGATTTTTTTAATGCTAAAATTATAGTTGAACTCGGTGCAGGAGATGGCGTTTTGACGGAGGAGTTGCTGAACCGTATGTCACCTGGGGCATTGTTATTGTGTTTTGAAATTAATCCTGAATTTTGTAAAATACTGAGGGGGGCTATTGACGACCCGCGTTTTGTGCTGATAGAAGACTCTGCTGAAAACCTCGAAAAACATTTGTGGGCATTAGGTTTTCGAGAAGCCGATTATATTATGTCTGCTATACCTTTCATCGCTTTACCCAATGACTTGGTGCATCGCATCGTTTCCGTTTGTTATAAAGTATTGAAAAATAAAGGATTGTATATTCAATATCATTACTCATCGTTTATTCAACGTATGTATAGAAAGCATTTTGGCAATGTAAAAGTCGAGTTTGTCCCTTTTAATATACCACCTGCTTTTGTGATGATTTGTGAGAAAAAATAAAATTGTCATTTAGTCATTGGTCATTTTTACCGAATGACCAATGACTAAATGACAAATAACTTTAATGACCAATGACACAATGACAAATAACTTTAATGACCAATGACTTATTGACCAATGACTAAATATTACGCAACCGATTCTCTCCGTTTTTTATCCAAAGTGACGCTTCGTCGGGTTTGGAATGCCACAAAAGTTCTGTCTTCATTTTATATAACAAAATGGACGCGTCGACCTGTCCAATGGGGTATGCCCTTTACTATTTCGCTTGAACCGACGACGGCTTGCAATTTGCGTTGCCCCGAATGTCCGAGTGGTTTGCGGGCATTTACACGTCCGACAGGGAATCTGAAAGCTGATTTTTTTAAGAAAACAATAGATGAATTGCATCGTGATTTGATGATGCTTATTTTCTATTTTCAAGGTGAGCCGTATATCAATCCGAAGTTTTTGGATATGGTCAAATATGCCAATGACAAGGGCATTTACACCATAACCTCTACAAATGGGCATTTTTTGAATGGGGAAAACGCCAGAAAAACGATTGAAAGTGGACTCGACCGCTTGATTATTTCGGTTGATGGCACAACGCAAGAGACCTACGAAAGCTACCGAAAAGAAGGTAAACTCGACGTGGTTTTGCAAGGCGCACGAAATTTGGTGAAGATGAAAAAGGAGATGAAATCAAAAACACCACACATTATTTTTCAGTTTTTGGTCGTCAAACCCAATGAACATCAGATTCCTGAAATTTATAAATTGGCAAAGGAAATAGGCGTTGATGAAGTAAAATTGAAGACTGCGCAGGTCTATGACTACGAAAATGGCAATGATTTGATTCCAACAATCGAAAAATATGCGCGTTATACCCAAAAAGACGATGGCAAATGGGCGTTCAAAAATGCCCTCGTCAATCATTGTTGGAAGTTGTGGCATTCGTGTGTCATTACGTGGGACGGTTTGGTTGTGCCTTGTTGTTTCGATAAAGACGCGACGCATCAATTGGGCGATTTGAAAGAAGCCACGTTCCGTGACGTGTGGCACAACGGTTCGTACAGCCGTTTTCGCAAAGCGATACTAAGGGGACGTGAGGAAATTGATATTTGTACGAATTGTACTGAGGGGTGTAAAGTTTGGGCTTGACCTCATTGTGTGGTAAAAATAGATATTTTTCTTTATCGATTTCTCAAAAATACCCCCCTCAGTAAAATAATAAAAAAAGACGATAAGAAACTCTAAAGTCAACTTATCGTCTTTGTCATTATAGTTCTAAAAAAAACTAATCTCTATTTGAACCGAATCTGATATGGAATCCGCATTTGTGGTGTTTTCCACGTTTGCATTTTCTTGAAATACATATAGAACTCCCCATATTCCCCCATTTCTGATTGGATAGCTGCCAATTTTAGGCTTTGAGGAGAAGATTTTTCGCCTGTGATGCTTTCAATAAGTTGTTCAACAGGTGATTTCAATTTTGGATAATCACTCGTTTTATATTCCGTAATACCTGCCTTTTGGGCTGCCGCTGCAATGGCATCATTTAAGCCGCCGATGCGGTCAACAAGACCAATTTTAGTGGCTGTTGTACCCAACCATATCCGTCCTTGTGCGATGGCATGAACTTGGTCGCGGGTCATCTTGCGACACGTACCGACGCGGTTAAGGAAGGTCTCGTAAATGCTATCGGTTTGCATTTGTAGTATTTTGCCTTCGTATTCGTCATTGTCAAAAAAGACGTCTACGCCATCACCATGTGCAGTCGTTTTGACGGTGTCGAAACTGATACCTAATTTGGTTTTAAACGTCTTTTGAAGACTTGGAATCATACTAAAAACACCGATTGAACCTGTTAAAGTCATTGGTTCGGCAAAGATAGAATCTGATGCACAAGCAATATAATAGCCACCCGAAGCCGCATAATCGCTAAACGACGACACGACGACTTTACCTTGTTTGCGTGCTAAATCCAGTTCTCTCCAAATCATATCGGACGAAACGGCAGAACCACCACCAGAATTGATGCGTAAAACGATGGCTTTCACATTATCGTCTTCGCGCAGTTTGCGGATGATTTTAGCGTAACGATGCCCGTCAATTGAGCCGTTTGCGTCATTGCTTTTTGTCGCATAATTAATGTCACCTTCTGCATAGACAATCGCAATTTTATTTTTGCCCTTGCCTGTTTCTTTTTTTACTGCTTGGGCGTAGTCAGTAAGGTTAATTGAGTTGATTTTATCTTTTTCTTTAAGCCCCAATTTCGTCCGCAGAGTTTTCAAGGCTTCGTCGTAATACCCCTCAGTATCCACCATTTTTAGGCGAACAGCTTCGTGTGCGTTTGAAATTTTTAAATCATTGGCATACGCAAACAAGTCTTTCGTATCAATATGGCGGGATTTTGAGACATCATTCAAGTAAAAATCGTACACACCGCTTAAATACTCGCGCATTTGCAAACGGTTTTGGTCGCTCATTTTGTCCAAACGGAAGGGCTCTGTGGCACTTTTGAATTGACCCGCATAATAAATTTGCCATTTCACATCGAGACGGTCAAACATGTCTTTCATAAATGGTATTTCAGCCGACATACCCTTGAAATCAATATCGCCCGTCGGGTTGAGGCAGATAGTATCAGCAACCGATGCTAAATAATAAGCCCCTTGCGAGTAAAAATCGGCATAGGCATAAACGAATTTTCCACTTTTTTTGAACTGCTCAATCGCTTGACGAATGGCAACGACCTTTGGAAAGTTCGTCGTAATAAAGCGGGTATTGATAAAAATGCCTTTGATTTTGTCGTCAGTAGCGGCGTGATGGATTGCTGCGAGCATAGACGTGAGACCGACAACTTTTTTGCTGTCAAAAATATTCTCATTCTGGGTATTTCCCGTGAGTTCAGGAATCATTTCCTCCAATTTGACTTCTAAAACGCTGTTCGATTCGACCGTTTTAACACCATCTTCGGCACTACCTGCAAAACCTGCGGCTGCAATGATACCGAATAGGAATAAGGCGATACCTGCAAGAAAAACGCCGAGGCATGAGGCAAACACAAATTTGAAAAACTGCTGCATATTTTTGATATTGAATTTGAGTAGTAATGAAATTTAATAAAATGGTTGTTTGGCATACTGACAAAAGTAGAACCATATCCATGAATCCCCTTATTTTTTAGATAAAGGCATTTAAAAGAAAGATGTTTAGACATATTTTGCTTGATAAGTGTTTTTTTTAAGGGGAAAGGTGGTTTTTACTGAGGGGGTAAAGACTTCTAATTGTATTTCATTTTAAAAAATTATCGGTTACTTTTGTAAAAAAAATTAAAGATGGATACTCAAGCCTTATTGAAAAATGTTTCCGAAATGCCTTTACCAGAAATTGAACGTTTTGTTCAAGATGTCAATGCTTTGATTGCTCAAAAAAAGTCAACAGATAAAACATATCAAGACCGCTTGCTTTTGAGAAAAATAAATCAAACTGTGTTAGGAGAAACGAAAACTAAACGTTATCAACACCTTGTCGTAAAACTCGAAGCAGAAACCCTTTCTGAATCACAATATAAAGAATTTATGCTATTAGCAGAGGAAGAAGAACTTATACGTTATGAACGCTTAAAATACCTTGTTGAATTGGCACAAATTCGTTCTATACCATTGCCACAATTAATGGATAATTTAGGTTTAAATCGTCCGACCTATGTCTGAAAGTTATATTTCTGTTTCTGTTCACAAAGAAGTCATTCGACTTTCAAATGGCTATTGTGAATATTGCCTACATCCAGAAAACTATTATTCCGTTTTTAAAAATCCGTTAAAAATCTGTGAGCATTCCGTCCATATCTTTGCATTGTTGAAAAACTTTTTAGAAAAAAAGAATGTTTAATCACAAAAATTTTAGAACAATGATAAAATTAATATGGGCGGGTTTATATGGTGCAGTGTCTTTTTTAGGGTGTACCCATTCGACCCCCTCAGTATCCAAAGTTTCAGAAGCTAAAAAAGTAAGTATGACAATGCAAGAATCAATCAATAAAGATAGTTTAGAAGTCGCTACCTTAGGTGGTGGCTGTTTTTGGTGCGTTGAAGCGGTCTTTGATGAACTCAAAGGGGTTGAAAAAGCCGTTAGTGGCTATTCGGGCGGCACAAAGGTGAATCCGACTTATCGGGAAGTGTGTTATGGCAATACAGGACACGCAGAGGTCATAGATGTCTATTTTGACCCAAAAATCATCTCTTTTGAAGATATTTTACGCGTTTTCTTTCACGTCCATGACCCGACCACTTTGAACCGTCAGGGTAATGATGCAGGTCCACAATATCGCTCTGCAATATTTTACCACAGCGAAACGCAAAAAGCGTTGGCAGAAAAAATAATTGGAGAAATAGAAAAAAGTGGCTTATGGAGTAACAAAATTGTAACAGAAGTCACTATGTTTGCACGTTTCTACCCTGCTGAAGATATTCATCAAGAATATTACAAGATGAATGGACACGAGCCGTATTGTTCCTATGTGATTTCGCCAAAGATGGCAAAATTTAGAAAAGAATTTAAAGACAGATTAAAAACAGCCAACTGATTTTTGGCGTTACTATAAAGACATTAATGTTTGATAATTAATTGGTTTTTAGTTGGAGGCGGTACAGGACGTACTGCCTTTTTTGTTTTTAGCGGGTATTTGGAATTGTATTTGTAACGGACGTTCCCCAATGCAGACGCTGAATTTATCGTCTGTACTGATTTTGCAACAAATGATTCATTTTTAAAGTAAAAGAGTTATATTTGCACGCCTTTTTGAAAACGTATAAGAAAAGGCTTATTTGTTCAAAAATAATTTTTATAAAACGATAAAAATCAATCGTTTAGAAGTTCTTTATAAAATAATTGACAACCAAAAACCACTCAGAAACGGAACAGTTGGTCAGATACTGAGGGGTTGGATTTTTTTAAAAAAAAATTTTACAAGCGATGCAAGCGAAAGGAATTATTAAGTTTTTCTTGGTGCTACTGTCTTTGATTTGTGCAGGACAGTTCATTTATTACATTCCCACGAGCCGTGTTGAACGTGAAGCGGAGAACAAAGCAAAGATAGCGGCAGAAGCGGCAGCACCTGAAAATAAGGCTGCTGCAGCGAAAATAGCCCGTCTATCATACCTTGACTCGATGTCAAGTGAAAAAATATGGACAGTGCCATTGGTAGGTAGCTATACTTATCAGGACTTGAAATCCAAGCAATTGGCTTTAGGTTTGGACTTGAAAGGTGGTATGAGCGTTTTGTTACAAGTAGATTTGAAGGATTTCCTCATTTCTTTAAGTGGCAATTCGAGCGATCCTAATTTCACGGCAGCTATCAAAAATGCAACGGCTCAAAAGGCAAACGCATCGGGTGATTTCATTTCCTTGTTTGTTCAAGAATACAAAAAATTGGCAGGTGACAATCGCTTGGCAGCTATTTTTGCCCGCAATGAGTCATTGAAGCAGCTTATCAATATTGAGTCTGGTGACAATGCTGTTCAAAACGTCATTCGCCAAAAAGCAGACGAAACGGTTGGCGAAACGTATAAGCGTTTGAAACAACGTATTGATAAATTGGGTGTTGTTCAACCGAATGTATCACTTGACAAATCACGTGACATCATCATCGTCGAGTTGCCCGGTATTGAGAACCCTGAACGTGCGCGTGGCTTGTTGACAAGTGCCGCTAACTTAGAGTTCTGGGAAGTCTATCGCGCCTCTGATAATGGCATCATGGTGGCTTTGCAAGAAGCAGATAAAACATTAAAAGATATTCAACAAGGTATCAAACTTGATTCTTTGTCACAAGACACGACGAAACCTATATCATCAGTAGGTGGTCCGTTATTGGCTCTTTTACAACCAAACCCAGGAACAATGTCTCCTGCGGTGATTGGTTCAGCCGATAAAAACAAGCGGAATCAAATTTCTGAATATTTAGCTAAACCGCAAGTGGCTTCTAAATTTCCAAATGATTTGAAATTTGCTTGGTCAAAAGACGCTGTTGTTGACCAAACTGGTAAAAATACGGGACAATACGAACTGTATGCCCTTAAAAAATCGGTTGGTAAAGATGGTCCTGCGCTCGATGGTGGTCGTGTAACCGATGCCCGTGCAAACAGCACTGAGAAAGGCGGTAGTGGTATGGAAGTTTCGCTTCAAATGGATGCACAAGGTGCAGCCGCTTGGGGGCAATTAACGTCCCAATGTGCCCGTGACAACAACCGTGAAGTAGCGATTGTCCTTGACGATGAAGTTGTTTCTGCGCCACGTGTTATCAGCCCTATTTTGGAAGGTCGTTCTTCTATTACAGGTAACTATACTGTTCAAGAAGCACAGGATTTAGCGTCTATTTTACAAGTCGGTAAATTACCAGCGAAGGCAGAAATCATTCAAGAGAATACAGTTGGACCCTCTTTGGGTGCAGAAAACATCCGAAACTCTGTCATGGCTTTGGGCTTGTCTTTCTTGTCTATTTTGTTGTTCATGGTCATCTATTATAGCACAGGTGGTTTCATTTCGATTATCGCGTTGTTTGCTAACTTATTCTTCATCATTGGTTCATTGACTTCATATGGTACCGTTTTGACCTTACCGGGCATTGCAGGTATTATTTTGACAATGGCGATGGCAGTTGACGCGAATGTTATCATTTATGAACGTATTCGTGAAGAACTCGCCGAAGGAAAGTCAACCATGTTGGCTATTACTGAGGGGTTCAAACACTCCATGTCTGCCGTTATTGACGGTCACGTTACGGCTTTATTGACCTCTTTGGTCTTGATTTGGCAAGGTATCGGTGCAATTAAAGGCTTCGGTGTCGTCATGGCGATTGGTGTGATTTTTACCCTTTTCACTGCCATCTTAGTGAGCCGATTACTCGTTGATTGGTGGACGGGCAAAGGTAATGAGATTCGTTTCTTTGCAAAATTTAGTGAAGGTGCTTTCAAAAACATTCACTGGGATTGGATGAAACTGCGTTGGAAGTCTTATGCTTTCTCTTTAGTTATTATTGTTGCAGGTATCGTCAGTTTCTTTACACGTGGTTTCGAATTAGGTGTTGACTTTACAGGTGGTTATAAATATGAAGTCGCTTTTGACCGTGCCGTTTCTGTGGAACAAGTACGTGATGTATTGACTAAATCATTTGAAAATCAATCAACAGTTGTAAAAGCTGTCAATACTGATAATACTTTTGACATTACAACAGCTTACATGAGTAAAGAAACAACAGCCGAAGCCCAAAATCAAGTATTGTCGAAATTGTACGAAGGCGTTAATTCACTTGTGGGCGGTAACCTTGAATTAGAAAAGTTCAAGAGCCACGACGCAACGACAACGCATATTAAGTCTTCTGTAAAAGTCGGTCCAACCGTTGCAGACGATATCAAAAAGAGTTCGTTGTTGACAACCTTGTTTGGTGTTTTGATTATCGGTGCGTATATCTTTATCCGTTTCAATCGTTGGCAATACTCTGTGGGTCTTGTTATCGCGGCTTTACACGACGTATTAATTACAGTTTCTTTGTTTACTTTGTTACATGGCATTGTGCCTTGGAGCATGGAAATCAATCAAGACTTTATCGCTGCCTTGCTGACCATTATTGGTTATTCCGTCAACGATACGGTTATCGTTTATGACCGTATTCGCGAGTACATGCGTAAATATACGAAGAAACCAATGGCGCAAGTTATCAATGACGGTATCAACTCTACGATGAGCCGTACCATCATCACGTCTTTGACGGTCTTGATTGTAACGTTTATCCTCTTCTTAGTTGGTGGTGCAGGTATCAAAGGTTTTGCCTTTGCATTGTTCATCGGTATGTTAGCAGGTACTTATTCTTCTATCTTCATCGCAGCGCCTGTGATGATGGACTTGTCTAAGAACCTCGACCTTTCAGAATACAAACCTGAAACAACGACGGGAGACAAAAAGAAGACTTTAACAGAGAAAGCATAGTCTAAATATCTTTTCTATAAAAAACAAGCCGATACTGAGACCCCTCAGTATCGGCTTGTTTTTTTTGTTTTATAAGCCCATCCACTATCAAAGTGACTTCGTATTGATTTCACCCCCCTCAGTATTTTTATATTTTTAAGCAACCTCAAACATCTAATTTCTATCACGCTCAAAGGTTGACAAACGGTTGCGTTTTAATGTTAAATTAGTGGCAAACAGCGTGAATGTTATGGTCAAAAAAAGCGGTGGACAGCTTTTGAAATGCTACCTGATATTACTTCCCCTGCAAACATAAAAAGAACGGTTATCGCAGCGACTCATTTTTTAGAACATTCATACCTGTGCGCCACGCCATCAAATAAAAAAAATTGTTTGATTACTGCGGGGCATTTTTATAATGTTTGTAAAACACAAAGCAATCTATTAAGTCCTTTTTTAATAGTTAAAAAATATTATAATCTTTTGATAAGCAACGTGTTACAATTTTTCAAAAAGATTTATAATATTTTTATTGCACCATAATTTCTTTCCACAAAACCGTTCCTAATTATTCTTCGTAAGTAGAATCCATAAGCGCAATTCATGAATCAGCCTCTTAAACGCAAATTCTTTTTAATCATCTTAAATCATTACTTCTGCTCAATGAGTATTCTCATTAACTAATCAAAAATAATAGAATGAAAAAAAATTCACTTTTCCTTATCAAGGCTTGCGTCGCTTTGGTAGCCATCACCTTTGTTTGTCTTTTTGAGATGAACCCACAATATTTGGAGGCATCAAGTCATCGCGAAGCACCCATGATTTCAAACGACCCTTTAGCGGACAATACTGATTTGTATGCCTTCCGTAGTCCTGATGATACGACAACGGTGACCATTATTGCCAATTACATTCCGCTTCAATTGCCACAAGGTGGACCTAATTATGCGTCTTTTGGTGAAAATATTCGCTACGAAGTGCACATCAAAAACGATGCTGCGACTGTCGGCGACGATATCACATATCGTTTCACGTTTACGAAAGTGAATGAAGACACGACAACGTTCTTCAATATCCGTTTGGGCAAGCAAAATTTAAAGACCACTTACAGGTGTGAGAAAAGTGTAAAAGGTGGTTCTTTCTTTCCAGTTGTTATCGGCGGTGTTGTGCCACCACCTAACATTGGACCTCGCTCGATTGACAACACAACATTGGGCTTGGGCAAATCTTATGAGCAACTCATCACCGAAGCGATTACATCGGCAACTGGTACGGGTGGTGAAAAAATCTATTGTGGTCCAGCCGAAGATCCTTTCTTTGTGGACTTAGGCGGTATCTTTGATTTAGGTCAAACACGCGTGAATAATGCTCAAAAAGACGGTGTTGCAGGTTATAACATCCATTCGATAGCCATAAAAATACCGATTGCAAGCCTTCAAAAGGCAGGTAAATCGGTTACTCAAGCAGCTAATATCTTAGACGGCGATTTTGTTATCGGTGTTTGGGCATCTGCAAGTCGCCTTCAAACGCGGACAATCAGTGCCACAACAGGTTTGGAAACAGGCACTGGCAACTGGGTTCAAATTTCTCGTTTGGGTATGCCTTTGACAAACGAAGCGGTTATTCCAATTGGCTCAAAAGACCGTTGGAACGCCCTTTCGCCTTATGGCGAAGACCCATATATGGATAAATTCTTCACAAATCCTGAATTGGGCTTGTATATGGACGATGCGCTTTTCGGCGCGGCAGTTCCTGCTTTCGCAAAACTACGCATTCAACGTGCTGCGCCAACTGTTTTGGGTAATGTTGACTTTGGCAACGGTAAAGATGGTCTATACGCCATTTACGGTCATCCAACAACCAAAAACTCTGCTTTGGATACCGCTATTTTTGGTAAATATTTATTGCGTGCGGGTCAACCCCGTTCAGCCGATTTGTTACCGATATTCTACACAGGTGTACCCAACTTAGCACCTTACCAATTGGCAACGGGTAAAACACCAGGTAATCCATTTACTGCAGGAAAACCTTTCATCAACAACTTCATGCCAACGTTTGGTGACATGTTGCGCTTTAATATGGCAGTACCTATTACGCCGCGCAACCATCCGAAATTCAGTTCTTTGGGCATCGTACAAGCAGCTGTTTTGGGCTTGACGGATCCAGCTTACAACACATCAAACAAAATGGAGTGGATTCCTAACATGGACGGTTTCCCGAACGGTCGTCGCTTAGAAGACGACGTAACCCGCATCGAATTACAAGCGGTTTCAGGTATTGCTTTGGCTGCCGTTGGTTTATGGTATGACGATTGGACAATCGGTCAAAGCCCGTTAACACCTAAACTCCTCAATGTTCTGAGTTACACAACAAGTGTTGAAAAGAACGATGCACCTTTCAAAGCCATTTTCCCATATGTGCAATCACCGTGGAATGGCTATAAATATCATTTCAAAAACCAGTAGTTAATTAATGATGAATGATAAATGATAAATGATGAATAAGGTGATACAGCTCCCCCCTCAGTATTTTACAATTCATCATTTATCATTCATCATTAAATATTCATCATTCATCATTTATCATTCTTAATTAAAAAGACAATATGAAAAAGATATCGCCATTCATACTGAAATCAATATTGGCTATTGCCACTATTTCAGCCGTTGTATTTTACAACTTAAAAGATACTTATTTAGAGGCTTCGAGCCATCGGGAAGCACCGATGATTGCGAATGACCCATTGGCAGACAACACCGATTTGTACGCCTTCCGCAGTCCCGACGACACGACAACGGTGACGATTATTGCCAATTACATTCCACTTCAATTGCCACAAGGTGGACCCAACTTTGCGTCTTTTGGTGAAAATATTCGCTATGAAGTGCACGTCAAAAACGATGCGTCAACAGTGGGTGACGACATTACATATCGCTTCACATTTTCAAAAGTAAATGAAGACTCGACAACTTTCTTCAACATTCGTTTGGGCAAGCAGAACTTGAAAACGTCATATAAGTGTGAAAAAAGCATAAAAGGTGGCGCATTTACAACAATCGTTGCCGCAGGTGTTGTGCCGCCACCAAATATTGGACCGCGCTCAATAGACAATGCGACCTTGGGCTTGGGTAAAAGTTATACGCAGTTGATGCTTGATGCCATCGCAACTGCAACAGGCACGGGCGGCGAGAAAATTTATTGTGGACCTTCTGACGATCCTTTCTTTGTGGACTTAGGTGGTATATTCGATTTAGGTCAAACCCGCGCGGGTGGTATCGGCGACAATGCACCTGCTGATGCTGTGGCTTGTAAAAACATTCACGCCATTGCCCTTAAGATTCCTATCGCAAGTCTTCAAAAAACAGGTAAAGCAGTGACGCAAGCCGCTAATATCCTCGATGGTGATTACATCGTCGGCGTTTGGGCTTCTGCTAGCCGTCAACAAACCCGTGTTTTTAATCCTCAAACGGGTAAAGAAACGACGAGTGGCAATTGGGTTCAAGTATCGCGTATCGGTATGCCTTTGACAAACGAAGCGGTGATTCCAATCGGTGCAAAAGACAGGTGGAATTTGTTGACACCTTACAACGAAGACCCAAATATGGATAAGTATTTCACGAATCCTGAATTGGGTTTATACATGGACAATGCACAATTTGGCGCGGCTGTGCCAGCTATGGCTAATTTACGGATTCAACGTGCTTCGCCAACCGTCTTAGGCAATGTCGATTTCGGTAACGGTAAAGATGGTTTGTTTGCCATTTATGGACATCCAGCAACAACGGGTACGGCATTGGATACAGCGATTTTCGGAAAATACTTGTTACGCAGAGGACAACCCCGTTCAGCCGATTTGTTGCCGATATTTTATACGGGTGCACCTAACTTGCCGCCTTATCAATTGGCAACTGGTAAGACACCAGGCAACCCTTTAACCGTTGGTAAACCATTCATTAACAACTTCTTACCGATTTTTGGTGATATGTTGCGCTTGAATATGGCAGTGCCTGTGACACCGCGCAACGACCCTAAATTCAGTACATTAGGACTTGTGCAAGCAGCTGTTTTGGGTTTAACGGACGCGGCTTATAACACCAACAAAAATCTTCAATTCATTCCGAATATGGACGGATTCCCGAACGGTCGTCGCTTAGAAGATGACGTGACACGTATTGAGTTGCAAGCCGTTTCAGGTGTGGTATTGGCAGCAGTAGGCTTGTGGTACGACGATTGGGTTATTGGACAAAGCCCCGTAACACCAAAATTGCTCAATGTTTTGACTTATACAACAGGTATTGAGGCAAATGATACCACTTTCAGAACGTCTTTCCCTTATGTTCAAACGCCTTGGAGTGGCTTCGGTCGCTGTGGTGGTGCGTTGTCAACAGCAACAAAAGAAGTATCGGAAAGCAGCATTGGTTTACAAGCACCGATTGCGATAATGAATCAAAACTATCCCAATCCAGTCACTGAATCAACGACTTTCAAATACCACGTGTCTGCAAATGCGCAAATTAATCTAAGCATTTATGACTTAAACGGTAAGTATATTGACAATGTGGTCAACAAAAACCAATCACCTGACGAATATCAAGTGACTTGGAGACCCAATCAATTGCCAACGGGTTTTTACCTCGCTGCCATTCGCGCCAACGGACGTTTGGTGCAGACGATAAAGATTAATGTCGTAAAATAAAATGTGAAACGTAGGGGCGACCCTTGCGGTCGCCCTTTATGTACATCGTAAAAAGGATAAAATTGACCTTTTCTTAAAGGGCGACCGCAAGGGTCGCCCCTATCAATCCTATCATCATGCGAAAAAAAACAATCATTTATTTCGGCTTATGTGGGTTCTTTTTGTTGCGGGTGTGGGCTTTAGAAGGTTTCGCCATTACGTCAACGGCGATGCAGCCTTCATTGAAAATAGGCGATTGGATTTGGATAAACAAACTGCCTTTTACCGAAATCCAAAAAAACGACATCATTGCTTTTCGATTGCCAACGCAAACAAAAGTAAGAGATGTCAAACGCTGTCTCGGCATTCCAGGAGATAAGCTATTGACTGTCAATGGACAATACGCACTGTCAGAACCTTTAATCGTTCCTCAAAAAGGGCAGACCATCGTTTTGAACGAACAAAATTTTGAATTTTATGAACATATTATTCAAGCATTTGAAAATAAGCAAGCGGCAATAGTAGGGGAGTGTATCTACATCAACAATGAAATAACATGCGACTTTACATTTACACAAAATTATTATTACGCTTCATGCGACAATCAACTCGATGCTTCTGATTGTGGTTTAATACCCGAATCCAATCTTATTGGCAAGGCGTTGTATATATGGTGATTGTTCTCGCACAACTAAAAAGCCGATATTGAGACCCCCTCAGTATCGGCTTTGTTTTTTTTGATAGACCACAGATTGAGCCGATTTGTCTGATTTACGCCGATTCTTTCTTGTCATTCTGTAAGAAATTATAAAAAAATCAGTGTAAATCAGATAAATCAGCTCAATCTGTGGTCAAAAAAAATCTTTATTCAAAATTAACCTCTGTCAATATCATCTTCGTCAATGAATTGTCTTTCATTTCCAAATTTGAACGACCCATTAAATATTCATCAACAGCGCGCGCACATTCCCGACCTTCAGACATTGCCCACACAACGAGCGATTGACCACGCCGCATATCACCTGCTGCAAACACTTTTGGGTTGTTGGTTTGGTAATTATTATCTGCCACATTGCCGCGTGCATCGAGTGTAATACCCAATTGTGCCAACATACCTTCATGTTGTGGATGCAGGAAACCAGCGGCAATAAAGACCATATCACAAGGGATTTCTACTTCTGTACCTTCCATTTCAACCATTTTGCCGTCTTTCCACTCGATATTGACAATTTTCATAGCCGTTAAATTGCCATCTTTATCGCCAATAAACGCTTTGGTATTGATTGCCCATTGCCGGTCGCAACCTTCGATGTGTGAAGTTGATGTCCGCAACATCATGGGCCAATTGGGCCAAGGCGTCGACACTGCTCTTTCGAGCGGTGGTTTGCCCATCACTTCGATTTGCGTCACCGAAGCCGCCCCATGCCGATTAGATGTACCGACGCAATCCGCTCCTGTATCACCACCACCAATCACGACAACGTGTTTGTCTGTTGCCATAATCGGTTCGCCCAATTTTGCAGGGTCGTCACCCGCCACACGTTTGTTATTTTGTTCCAAAAATTGCATTGCGAAATAAACGCCATTCAATTCACGTCCAGGAATCAACAAATTACGTGGAATCGTTGAGCCACCTGTCAAAACAACGGCATCGTATTCATCCAAAATGAATTGTGGATCCATATTAAAACCGACATTCGCATTCACTTTGAAAGTAATGCCAGAGTCTTCCATCACTTTTTGACGACGGTCAATAACCCATTTTTCCATCTTAAAATCGGGAATCCCATAGCGCAATAAGCCACCGATGCGGGTGTTGCGTTCAAAAACGGTTACCCAATGTCCTGCTTTGTTGAGTTGCGCCGCCGCCGCCATACCCGCAGGTCCACTACCGATAACAGCGACTTTTTTACCCGTCCTTACTGAGGGGGGTATTGCCTGCACAAGTCCGTTGGCAAAGGCGTGTTCAATGATGGATTTTTCGATATGCTCAATCGCCACAGGCGGTTGATTGATGCCCAAAACACAAGCCGATTCGCAAGGCGCAGGGCATATACGACCTGTAAACTCAGGAAAATTGTTCGTACTGCTTAATATTTCATAAGCCTCTGACCAACTTTTGCGAAAAACAGCATCATTAAATTCAGGAATAATATTACCTAATGGACAACCATTGTGGCAAAACGGCACACCGCAATCCATACACCGCGCCGCTTGTTCGTTCGTTTTTTCATCCGCAAAAGTTTGATATATCTCTTTATAATCGTGTTTACGCTCTTCAACGGCGCGTGTTTTTGGCAATTCACGTGTGAATTTCAAAAAGCCTTTCGGATCTCCCATTTATTTGATAATTGAATTGGTTTAAAATTTAAACTAACCTGCGTGCGAAGTTACACCTTTTTTCAGAAATGGATAGGCTATGTGCTTATCAGATTGGCAATCCCAAACTTAAATAACTGTTTTTTTAAAAAATACAGAATTTAATATGAAGTAGTTAGGAATTTATGTTTTTTTATTCTGTTTTTACAAATACATGGTTTTTGATGCTTTTTTGAACAGCAAAAAAAACTCTTCCTTGCATAACAGGGAAGAGCTACAATACAAAAAAGCATAAAAATTTTATTTATCGATTTTTTGAAATGTGTTTGTTTGATTATGATAAGGTATAGGGAGATTTATGAAGAATCACACATTGGACACTTCATTTTATTTCACAGATTAAAAAGTATGAAAACGTTTATTTCCTGATTTGAGAAAACACCTTTGTTGTGGAATGGAATAGCTAATAGTTTTCATTTTTAGTTAATTGTTCTCCATTAAGTATTTGGTTAAAACGACTGTTAATGCATGGGCAAATATATTGTCTTTCAAAGTGTTATGCAATAATATGTCCTTATTTTTAAACATATTTTTATCTAAAATGAGAAAAACAACAATTTATCAAAACTGTTTCAATGCCGATGTAGAACTGTTTTACTTAACATCTTTTGCATCAATGTGATATCTATTTTACGGATATAAACCAAAGGTTTGGCTATTTTGTAATTTGTCACCCCCTCAGTATTTTCGATGGAAATGACCGTTTCGGCATGCACGCAGCTTGCTTCCGTACAGGCATGTTCAACAATCCGTATGTCAACCGTTTCATCAAGTTTGAAACGAGCAATTATCCATTGCTGTATCGCTTTTTTGAGCGCAATATTTTCAGGATCGAGCGGATTTGTGAATTTTGCCATTTTATAGAAAGATTTTTTTTTGACCACAGATGGGACTGATTTTTCTGATTTACACTGATTTTTTTACTTTTTTTACAAAACAACAAGAAAATCAGTGTAAATCAGAAAAATCAGTCCCATCTGTGGTCTATAAATCACAAAGCAATAATCTCAACAATCTCAAGTCCATAACCTATCAAGCCCACGCGCCGTCTTTGCGACCGTGTTATCAATTTTATCTTTGAAACCCCTAAATCATGCAGAATTTGTGCACCCACACCGTAATCGCGCGGGTCAATAGTAAACTTAGGCGTTTCTTGACGCTCTTGTTGCGCTTTAAAAGCTTTCAAACGTTGCAACATCGAGTGACCTTTTTCGGCTTGTTGGATATAAAGGAAAACACCGCGCCCTTCTTTTGCGATGATTTCAAAGGCATTGTGCAGCGTTGTTTCAGTATCATCAAACAAACTACCCAAAATATCATTGGGTTCAGTAGAACTTTGCACACGTACAGCAATCTCTTCATCCGCTTCCCAATCTCCTTTTTTTATCGCTAAATGAATATCGCCAGAAGTGAGTTGTTTGTAAGCAAAAATCTCCAATTCACCATATTTTGAAGGCATTTTGACACTCATTTCGCGCTTAATGAGGCTTTCAGTTTCCATTCGGTAAGCCACTAAATCGTCAATGGAGACGATTTTCATATCAAACTTATGTGCAATTTTAAGTAACTGCGGTAACCGCGCCATAGTGCCATCTTCATTCAATATTTCGACCAAAACTCCTGCGGGATACAAACCCGCCATGTGCGCCAAATCAACCGCCGCCTCCGTGTGTCCTGTCCGTCTCAACACACCACCTGTCTTTGCGCGCAAAGGAAAAATATGTCCAGGACGTGCAAAATCACTGCCTTTGGCTTCTGGATTTGTCATCCAACGAATGCCCGTTGAACGGTCGTAAGCACTAATGCCTGTCGAGCAACCATGCCCCAAAAGGTCAATAGAAATCGTAAAAGCCGTCTCATGGAGTGCCGTATTTTCGGGAACCATCGGCTTTAATTCGAGTTCATCGGCACGACTTTCCTCAATCGGCGTACAGATTAAACCACGTCCGTGCGTTGCCATAAAATTAATCATTTCAGGCGTCACCAACTCGGCGGCACAGATGAAATCGCCTTCATTTTCGCGGTCTTCATCGTCCACAACGATGATTATTTTGCCTGCTTTGATGTCTTGGATTGCCTCTTCGATGGTATTTAAACTGCTTTCTTTTACCATGTCTGGTAATAGCGTTGTCTCTATCATTTTTTTATTTTTGTATCTAAAATCTAAACACACCAAATTTAGTTTGGTTGTTTCTCTATCATTTTTTCATTCAATAAATCTATAAAAAGTTGGGTTGACTGTTGCCACGAGTAATGATTTTCAACAAAAATACGCCCATTTTCACGGATAACACGTTGCAAGTCAGCATCTTGTAACAACCGCAAAATTTGGTCTGCAAACACCCCCTCAGTATCAGCGAGCAAAATATCCTTTTCAGACGTCGAGCCAATTGCATTGTTCACCCGCGTGGTTGTAATCACAGGCACTTGCATCGCCATTGCTTCCAAAATTTTATTTTGTTGACCAATGCCGTGCATCAAAGGGGCTACCAACATGCGAGACGCCGCGTACGCTTCTCGAATATCGTCCAACCAACCGACAACCTTTATGTGTTCATTTGCAAAAGCCCAAATCTCTGCCGTCGGACGTGCACCTGCCAACAAAATTGTCACATCTGGCTTGTGAGCTTGCACCAAAGGCACTATTTTTTGGATTAAAAAACGAACGGCTTCCACATTGGAATAATAGCCTAAATTACCGACAAAACAGATGTCGTATTTTTTTTCTATTGTTTTATGTTGATTTTGAAAATCAGCTATATCAAAAAAATCCGTATCTACACCATTTGGCACGACATGAACTTTGGTTTGGTCAGAAGCAAAAGGCAAACGGTTTTTGTCCTGTTGTGAAATAATAGTCGAAAAGTCGAATTGTGCAGCAATATAACGTTCATACTTCTGCATCAAAAGCGCCTCAATACGCCAAAAAGGACGAATAAAAAAGGGCGAAATATCTGCTCGACGTTGCGTACCCGCCCCAAAAGCGTCCATAAAGTCAAGCGTTTTGGGCAATGTTTTATGTTCAACGTAAGCACTCATGCGGGCGAGGTGGCAATGAATATGATTGGGCTGCTCAGTTTCTATGATGCGATTGATAAAGTTTTTAATGGTAAAATCATAAAAATAAGCGACTTGAAAAGGGCGTTGTATACCCCTCAGTATATTGAAGAAAGCGTGAACAAAAACCGAAAATCGGGTGATTCGGAACACAAATATTTTACTACAAAACGCTTTAACTTGTTGATAATCAACTGTTCTGACTTTTTCCTCCGTCAAAGACACTAAAAGCACTTCATGCCCCGCACGATGCAGTTCACGCATCTGATAATAGATGCGCAATTTATCGCCTTTTTCAAGCGGATAGGGAAATCGAGAAGTCAAAACGAGAATTTTCACGCCGCAAAATTAGTCATTAGTCCTTAGTCGTAGGTCATTCGGTATCAGTTATTTTAA
>JAYTUQ010000278.1:0-1456 GCA_043744455.1 Saprospiraceae bacterium
ATGGGCGTTAGCAGTAGCCGATTGATGCGAGCTAAATTATTGACCAAGAAAGATGGTTCATTGGTAGCAGTTTTCTCGAACCGTCCCGAAACCTCAACGCCAGGTGTAGGCAGACGGGCAGCCGAGATTGTTTATTGTGTTTCCAAAGACAATGGCAATACTTGGACAAGCCCACAACCCGTTGATATTGACCCTACTAAGGGCATTATGAGAGGGTTTTTCGATGCCGTTTTGATGGCAAATGACGAAGTAGCGGTGGCTTATTTGAAGGATGTAAAAAATAGCACGAAAAACGAAGAGCGAGATTTGCGTTTGGCAATTACCAAAAACGGCGTATTTCAAGACGAAAAATTGATTGACCCTGTGGTGTGTGATTGTTGCAATATAAGTATGCTTTTGGATGCCAACGGAGCTTTGAATATTTATTACAGAGACAACAATGATAATATCAGAGATATTGCTAAAATCGCTTCTACTGATAATGCCCAGACATTCTCGAAACCACAAATTTTGTACAATGATAATTGGCAAATTAATGGTTGTCCCCACAACGGAGCAACGGCGAGTGTATTTGGGAAAAGTTCGTTAATTGCTTGGTTTTCAGGCACAACAAATCAGCCTGGTATTCGTTTGGTTACCCAAGAAGGTAAACAACTTTTCGTGTTGGATGGCTCGGCAAAAAATGCGTATTTATCAAGTGCCAATCAGAATGCCGCCTTATTTTGGGAGCAAAATCAAGAGAACAATATTTCCAAAATAGCATACCGAAAAGTCAGTAAAGATAAAGTTTCGGAGACTTTATGGATAAATGATTCGGCAAATGGCATTAATCCAACGGGCTTAGTGATTGATAATCAGATGGTTGTGGCGTTTGAAATCAAACAGCCCAATAAAAAGAATACTATCAAAGTGGAATCGTTAAGTTTGTAAATTAACCTAAATTTTTAACGTCGTGGAGATTAAAACCTCCACAACGTTAGTTGCAATATAATTCGCAATATTTTTATTCATATTTTTCAACCAATAGAACAATTAATTACATGAAAAAAATTACCTTTATTTTCGCATTTTTATTCGTCTCAGCCACCAGTTTTGCCCAAAAGTGGACGGTGGACAAAGCTCACTCTAAATTAGTTTTTACCGTTACTCACTTGTTGATATCAGAAGTTGATGGTACTTTCAAAAATTTTGATGCTAATATTACCTCTTCAAAAGAAGATTTTTCGGATGCCGTTTTTGATTTAACTGCCGATATGAAAGGCGTTACAACCAATAACGAAATGCGTGATGGACACCTTCAAAAACCAGACATGTTTGATACGGAGAAATTTACGACCATGACTTTCAAAAGTACGTCTATCAAACCAACAGGGGCCAATAAATTCAAAATGATGGGCGACTTGACCTTGAAAGGCGTAACAAAACCCGTAACCCTTGATATGACTTTGATTGGTAA
>JAYTUQ010000279.1:0-1455 GCA_043744455.1 Saprospiraceae bacterium
TTGGATCTGTTACTGCCATTTTATAGCAATTTTTGATTTTTTTTTATGTTGATACTGAGGGGGTATCCATTAAATAGGTGTGCAACAGACCTGCCTCAGTTCAAAGTTTTATTCTATATTTCAAAATTCAAAAATACCTAAAATACTCTAAGCGAGGTGTTTAACTGTATTTTTGAAGTACGAATTTTGGTATGACTACCAAGACGCTTTTGTCACGCCTGGCAATTTGCCTTCCAAAGCCATCAAGCGGAATAAGTAACGGTTGACACCGAACTTACGCATGTAACCTTTAGGACGACCTGTTAGTTGACAGCGATTGTGTTGGCGCACTTTCGACCCATTACGTGGCAACTTGTCGAGTTCTTCCCAGTTACCTTCAGCTTTGAGTTTGGCACGTACGTCGGCGTATTTCTCCACCATCTTAGCACGCTTCTTTTCTCTTGCAATGATTGATTTCTTAGCCATTTCTTTCTTTACGTGTTTAATTCTTAGTATTGCGTGTTAATAGAATACTAAAAACAAAGACTAAAAATTATTTTTTGAACGGCATACCCATTCCTTTCAGCAACGCCAATGCTTCTGCATCGGTTGGTGCTGATGTCACAAATGTGATGTCCATACCTTGAATTTTATTAATTTTGTCAATGTCAATTTCAGGGAAAATGATTTGCTCAGTGATACCGAGTGTATAGTTTCCACGTCCGTCGAAACTCTTGTCATTGATGCCCTTAAAGTCGCGTACACGTGGTAAGGCAACTGTAATCAATCTGTCTAAAAATTCATACATCTGCGTACCACGAAGGGTTACACGTACACCAATTGGCATACCTTCACGCAATTTGAAGTTTGAGACAGATTTACGTGCTTTTGATGACACCGCTTTTTGACCTGCGATAGCTGAAATTTCGTTGAGAGAAACTTCAATCAATTTTTTGTCTTGTGTTGCACCATTCACGCCTTGGTTGATGCAGATTTTAGTAATTTTCGGCACTTGCATCACCGTTTTGTATTGAAATTGCTCCATCATAGCAGGTGCAATTTCAGCTTGGTATTTAGTCCGAAGTCTAGGAACGTAACTCATTATTTAATCGTTTGACCTGTTTTTTTAGAATACCGAACCAATTTGTCGCCTTCTAAACGACGACCGATGCGCGACGGCGTACCTGCACTGTCAACGACCATTAAGTTCGAGATATTAATACGGGCTTCCATCTCTTCGATACTACCCGGGCTTTCTTGCGTGGGCTTACGGTGTTTTTTCACCAAGCGAATACCTTCAACAACCGCTTTGTTGTCAACAGGAAATACTCTGAGCACCGTGCCTGTTTTGCCTTTGTCTTCACCAGAAATGACCATAACTTGGTCGCCTGTTTTGACGTGGCGTTTTGGTGCGAATCTTTTAGTTGCCATTTTATTTCAAAAAATTTGAATGTCAATGATGGAAAAGGCTTTTAT
>JAYTUQ010000280.1:0-21571 GCA_043744455.1 Saprospiraceae bacterium
GATGGAGGAAGGCAAATGAGACATCTATCCATTGCCTACATCTTTAGATGTAGGAAGGCAAATGAAACATGTATCCATTGCCTACATCTTTAGATGGAGGAAGGCAAATGAGACATCTATCCATTGCCTACATCTTTAGATGTAGGAAGGCAAATGAAACATGTATCCATTGCCTACATCATTTAGAGGAAGATAAAAATCTCACATACTATCCTTAAATTTCTGAAAACCATAGCGCAATATAAACTCATCATATTCATCTTGAAATGTTTTCTTGCAATGATGCTGTTCTTGGTTCTTAATATACTGCCGCACAGTTTGCAATTGAGATTGAGAGACAGAGACGGCAAAATATTCATCCTGCCATTCAAATTTTTGCGTGCATAATTGAATTTTATTGACCCAAAACGAAGATTCTCCTTTTATTAATTGCATCACTTTACTCATGCTTTGGTCAGCAGCCAATGATACCAAACAATGGCAATGATCGGTATAGCCATTTACAAAATCAATGTAGATGTTTTTTTCTTCCCCATTGTGCTTGATATGATGCCACAGGGCTTGCCGTTGTTCTCGGGTAGCCAAAAATGGCATTCTATTCTTTGTTGACCAGACGAAATGTATGTTTACACTGATATAGGGCATGATGATTCTCTGTATGTTTGTTATAAAAGGTGTTTGAGTAGGCAATGTCTAAATAAATTGCCTGTTTTTATTAAAGGGTGGCGATTTTTTTTGAAAAAATATTGTTCTATATTGTCCTCCATCTAAAGATGGGAGGCAATGGATGTAAGCATGTATCCATTGCCTACATCTTTAGATGGAGGACATGTTTGATTTGCCTACATCTTTAGATGGAGGACATGTTTGATTTGCCTACATCTTTAGATGGAGGACATGTTTGATTTGCCTACATCTTTAGATGGAGAACATGTTTGATTTGCCTACATCTTTAGATGGAGGACATGTTTGATTTGCCTACATCTTTAGATGGAGGACATGTTTAATTTGCCTACATCTTTAGATGGAGGACAATGGATACATGTGAATTAAATCCTGTAAAATATAGCTACACATACACCCAATTTTCTAACTCTTTACTAACTTCACCCCTCAGTAGTCAACCATTTTTTTAAGAAAACTAAACAACCTTATGCTAAAATCAATCAAACCAGCACTCGCCTATCTTCTGCTGTTGAGTTATTATGCTGTTTCTGCACAATCCTATAAGATTCCATTAACGCCTTTATCATTAACGGATATGTCTGCTTTCAAGCCACAAGCGGGCAACTGGCAATTGGTGAGTGATGTGCAAATGGATCGGCGCATTGATGTGCATGAAAAGGGCAATGGCTCTGTCAAAACGCAGCCTGGCACAGGCGTGGTCATCAATCTGAACAACGAAAAGATGCGCGACCCGCTCTTAACGAAGTGGGAACATGGCGACATTGACCTCGAACTCGAATTTATGATGCCACATGGCTCTAATTCGGGTATTTACCTGCAAGGACGCTACGAAATCCAGTTGTTTGACAGTTGGGGCGTGCGGAATCCAAAATTCTCTGACTTAGGCGGCATCTACCGCAATTGGGAAAAGGAAAAAGGAAAAATATATATGGGCAAAGCCCCCCTCAGTAATCCAGCGAAGGCAGCGGGTTTGTGGCAAAAAATGGCGGTTTCGTTTCGCTCACCCCGTTTTGATGCCGCTGGCAAAAAGATAACCAATGCGCTCATCAATTACGTCACAATTAATGGTGTGACGATACACGAAAACGTAGAAATTCCGTTGCCCACAGGCGGTCCGATTGTCAATAACGAAACGCCCATGGGTCCATTGATGATTCAAGGCGACCATGGTGCAGTGGCTTTTCGCAATATCCAATACCGTTTGTTCAAAAATGTTGATGTTAAGTTAAGCGGCATCACGTATAAATATTGGAATGGTAAAAATGAGCATGAAAACGATTATAAATCGAAGCCACCAACCAAAATAGGGAACTTACCTGCCTTAAATTTTGACTATTTGGCGGGTTCAGACACTTTTGGTGTTCAATATAAAGGCAAAATAACAGTCCCTGAAAACACCGCTTATTATTTTACATTGGTGTCAAACGGTGGTTCCTCTTTATTCATCAATGGCAAGAACATAATCGCCAATCATCGGGCTTGGCGTTGGGATGCGAAGTCTGCTGAAGTCATTTTGCCTGAGGGTACGCATGATATTGAGCTCTATTATCATCGTTCAGACACTTGGATGCCTACTGCCTTACAGCTTTCTGTGGAGTCTGCTAACATGGGCAAAAGGGCATTGAACGACCCTTCGACGTTTCCATTGGGTGAAGCTACTTCGCCTATCTTAGTCCGCGCCGGCAGTGAGCCAAAAATACTCCGTGCTTTTTTGGACTTCAATAATGATAGAAAACTACGCCGCACACATACCGTCGGTGTCGGTGATCCAAGCGGTGTCAACTATGTTTTTGACACCAAACTCGGTGTTTTGTCCTGCGTTTGGCGCGGTGACTTTGTGGATGCCACGCCAATGTGGCACGACAGAGGTGATGGATCATTCAAACCGTTGGGCAACGTCTTATTTCTTTCCAATAACCCTCAGTTAGCGATACTTTCAGACAAAAACGCGACATTTCCAATTACTTATGATGAAACTGATTACCGAGGCAAAGGTTATCGGATTGACGAAAGCACCGCTCGTCCCCTGTTTAAATATGTGGTCAATGGCTTAGATGTCGAAGACAAAACTTATCCGTCTGACAATAACCGTAGCCTTACGCGTGAGTTGAAAATAGGCGGTGCATCGGCGGGACAAAACGCTTATTTCTGTTTGGGCAAAGGGAAAAATATTGAACAATTAGCAGACGGCTCTTTTGTAATGGATGGTCAATACTATCTTACCGTTTTGACTGCCGAAAAACCCTTTATCAGAGAATTAAATGGACAAAAAGAGTTGGTTGTACTCGCAAATGGGGGCGTGAAATATGAGATAGCTTGGTAAGCCACAACATTCCAAAAGTTTTTAACTTTTGGAATGTTTTTGTACATACCCCCCCTCAGTATTTTTATTCAAAAACAAAGTAAATAAATCATGAAAAATATAAAATTCATCTTATTCTTTCTCCTTTTACTGAATGCTCCACTGTTTGGGCAAGATGACCCGAAAGCGCCAGCCGTAGACAAAGAGGCATTACGCGTGCATAAAGAGGATGATTACTACAATATTATCACAATGTCTGTACCCGACGACATTTTACTCGAAGTCGGTGGCTTGACAACTTTGCCCGATGGTCGTGTCGCGCTCTCAACAAGACGTGGCGACGTATGGATGGTCGAAAACCCGTACGGCGCAGGTGGCAAAGCCCCAAGTTATACGCTATTTGCATCAGGATTGCATGAAGCACTCGGTTTGGCTTACAAAGACGATGCGATATATGTCGCACAACGCGGAGAATTGACCAAACTCGTAGATGAAAATGGCGATGGCAAAGCAGATGTGTACGAAACGGTCTATGCTTGGCCCCTCAGTGGCTATTATCATGAGTATTCGTTCGGTCCTGTTATCGCACCCGACGGTAGTTTTTTTGTCACAGGCAATGTCGCATTTGGCGATGAAGAATGGTGGCGCGGCGAAAGCCGTGTACCGATGCGCGGTTGGACAATGCACATCACACCCGATGGCAAAATGGAACCATGGGCGACAGGCATGCGTTCACCTTGTGGTTTGGGCATGATAGACGGCGAATTTTTCTACTCCGACAATCAAGGTGATTGGATTGGTTCAGGCGGCATCTGGCACGTCACCAAAGGCAGTTTTACAGGTCACCCAGGGGGCTTACGCTGGACATCAACTTTGCCCAATTCGCCTGTCAAAATGACTACGGAACAACTCTATGCAAAGGTCAGTCCCCGTAAAAACAAAAATGCCAATGGTTTTTATATCAAACCCGAAAACGACCAAAGCATAGCCCCTCAGTATTTCTATGAAATGAAAAAGGATTTCCCTGAAGCCAGAGTACCCGCGGTCTGGTTGCCGCATGGCATCTTAGGCATCTCCAATTCACAAATCATAGTTGACCAAACAGGCGGCAAATTCGGGCCTTTTGAAGGACAAGTATTTGTGGGCGACCAAGGGCAAAGCAAAATTTCTCGCATCTTCCTCGAAAAAGTAAATGGTGAATATCAAGGCGCGTCTTTTGATTTCAGAAATAACTTCCAATCAGGGGTATTACGCATGACATGGGGACACGACGGATCTCTATTTGTCGGTGAAACAAACCGCGGTTGGGGTTCAGCAGGGGATAAAAATGAAGGATTTCAACGCCTCATCTGGAATGGAAAGATGCCCTTCGAGATGAAAGCCGTTCGTGCCATGCCCGATGGCTTTGAAGTCGAATTTACAAAGCCCGTTGACAAGGCATCAGCTGAAAACCTCGCTTCTTACGTCAATCGCAGCTTTTTGTACAAGTACCACCCCGTCTATGGCAGCCCACCCTCAAGTGTCAAAGACATGAATGTAAAAGGCGTAAAAGTATCAGAAGATGGCATGAAAGTGCGCATCGTGATGAACGACTTGCGGCAATATTATATACATGAAATGAAACTCCAAGGCGTAGTTGATGCAGAAAAAAAAGAACATTTGGTGCATCCCACAGCATATTATACGCTGAATAATATCCCAACTGGTGCAAAACTGGGTGCTTCAGAAATGAAAATGGGAAAAGCACCTGTTGCAAAAGCATCAGTCAGTACCCCCTCAGTATCAAAGCCTAAAACCACCGCTACTAAGACCACAACAATAGCAGCAAAACCAACCACAGCGACCACAAAGACCATTGCCAAAGCACCCACATTTGAAGAGATTAAGCCCATACTCCAAAAACATACGTGTATGGCGTGTCATTCCGCAGATAAAAAGATGATTGGACCTGCTTACAAAGAAGTCGCTAAACGCAACTACTCAAATGATAAAATTGTGCAGTTGATTTGGAAACCCGAGCCTAAAAACTGGCCCGGATATTCAGTGCCAATGACACCGATGCCACAAGTCCCGAAAGGCGATGCGTTGAAGATAGCGGCTTGGATAAATTCTTTAAATCCTTAGTTCTGACTTGGATTATAAAGAAAAAAAAACCCTGATTCCTCTCGAATTTTTGTAATCTAAAAATTCGGGACGAATCAGGGTTACTGCGGGGGTGTTTCCTCACTGAATTAAAAAATACTAAAATGCAATTCTGTGGCTTTTTCTTTAGCTAATGCTAGTATAATATCACTTGCCGTTATCATGCCTACAAGTCTATCCATTTCATCAAGGACGGGCAACGCCGCAAAAATATTGTCCCTAAACATTTCGAGTGCCACGTGTATTCGATCATTTGCTTCAATAAAAGTGACCTTATCGTTCATCACTTCTCCAACTGTATAAGACTGCAAAAGAGACTGTGCCAATCTTTCATTTTCAAATTGTTTGTTGAGACCGCTAAAAAAACTTAAAAACTTACACCTTGTAATCGTACCTACAATACGCTCTTGACGCATAACGAGGATGTGAGATACTGATTTCCGCTCAAAAATTTCTTTAACCAATTTGACATTATCATGATCTGAGACAACATGAAATTTTCGCGACATGAGTGTAGATACGGGCATTAATAGATTCATGATTTTAAATTTAAAATTTGATTTAATTCTTTAATTATCTTAATAAAAAAAATAAAGTGAATTGGAGTCTTAAAAAATTTATGCGGCGGATATTTATGAAGTTTTAACAACGGATGACAATAATCTCTAACCTAAAATCAACATTTTATAGATAAAATATCATTGTCAGTTTTTAAAATAAAAAATTTAAACAAAAAAAATACAATTATTAATATATCAATTAATTTAAAATATTAACTACAAAATACATACCAAAGTTTCATTTTAAAGCGACTAAAAATCTTTAAATAAAATTTTATTTGTGAAATTTTCAAGTTTAAACTATAATGAGTGCGTCTAAGCGGTAAAAACCAATAATATAACTTGCAAACAGACATTGAACCCATTGTATATTTACACCTTCGGGTTATTTAATTAACTAACTTTCTAAATTTCCGAATTTTTAATAATTGTGTGATAATCAGTAACTTATAAGTATTCAATAAATATTTTCAAAAAAAAACAAACCAATCATGACTGTTGAACAAATGTCGTTCACTAACTTTGCACATGGAAACGGTAAAAACAGTAACAGAAAAATTTCTTGGAGAAGCGCTGACATACGATGATGTCCTACTCGTCCCCGCCTATTCACAAGTCCTCCCACGCGAAGTTGATATTTCTACGAAACTTACACGCGACATTACAATCAACGCTCCTTTAGTATCCGCAGCAATGGATACAGTCACCGAAAAGCAATTGGCTATCGCTATTGCGCGGCAAGGCGGCATAGGTATCATCCACAAAAATATGACTATTGAAGAGCAGGCTGATCAAGTCCGTTCGGTCAAACGCTCGGAAAGCGGGATGATTATTGACCCTGTGACCCTTACGCCTGATGCCAAAGTGGGCGATGCACAAGCCTTGATGCGGAAATATAGCATCGGTGGCATCCCAATTACTGAGGGGGGTAAACTCGTGGGTATTTTGACAAACCGTGATTTGCGTTTTGAAAAAAACAATAATCGTCTGGTAAGTGAACTGATGACATCTCATAATCTCATTTTAGCCCCTATCGGCACCAGTTTAGACCAAGCCAAAGATATTTTGCAAGGCAACAAAATCGAAAAATTACCTGTCGTTGATGACTACAACAACCTCGTCGGTCTCATCACTTACAAAGATATTATGAAGGTGCATGACTACCCGAATGCCTGTAAAGATTCATTTGGTCGGCTCGTTGTGGGTGCCGCTTTGGGTGTTACACGTGATCTTTTCGACCGTGTAGATGCGCTTGTTGCAGTGAGTGTTGATGTAGTGATTTTGGATACCGCACATGGACATTCGGAGGGTGTTTTAAATGCCATCAGAGAGGTCAAAAAACGCTATCCTCATCTTCAAATCATTGGTGGCAATGTTGCTACAGCGTCAGGCGCAAAAGCCCTTGCCGATGCAGGTGCAGATGGGGTGAAAGTAGGCGTTGGACCAGGCTCGATATGTACAACGCGTATCGTCGCGGGTGTGGGTGTCCCGCAATTAACCGCTGTTTATAATGCTGCACAAGGCTTACGTGGCACAGGCGTGCCGATTATTGCCGATGGTGGTGTCCGCTATACAGGCGATATTCCTAAGGCAATAGCAGCAGGTGCGGCAACAGTTATGGCAGGTTCACTGTTTGCAGGTGTAGACGAATCGCCTGGCGAAACGATAATTTTAGATGGACGAAAATTCAAAGTTTATAGAGGGATGGGCTCGCTTGGGGCTATGCAATTGGGCTCAAAAGACCGTTACTTTCAAGATGTTGAAGATGATATTAAAAAACTCGTCCCCGAAGGCATCGAAGGACGGGTGCCTTATAAAGGTACTTTGGCAGAAGTCATGATTCAATACATCGGTGGATTGCGTGCTAGTATGGGCTATTGCGGTGCAGCAACAATTCAAGAAATGCACAACGCTCAATTTGTACGCATAACTGGCGCAGGTATCGTTGAAAGCCATCCGCATAATATTACAATTACAAAAGAATCACCTAATTATTCAAGATAGAATATGAGTTGGGAGTTATAACTCCCAACTCATAACTCACAAAGATTATGGTCTGGAAAATTCAACCCGATTTAGAAACGATTCAAAATTTAGGCATAAATAGCATGTCAGACACATTGGGCATCGAATTTATTGCGTTTGGAGACGATTATTTGACTGCAAAAATGCCCGTTGACCACCGAACGGTGCAGCCTTTTCGCATTTTGCATGGGGGCGCATCGGTGACATTAGCAGAAACTTTGGGCAGTATTGCCTCGGTTTTGACGCTTGAACCCAATTCAAAAAAACAAGTGGTGGGTATTGAAATCAACGCCAATCATTTGAGTTCTGCTCGCGAAGGCTCTTGGGTTTTTGGCACAGTGACACCAATTCGAATCGGACGAACAATACAAGTGTGGCATATTGAAATCAAGGATGAAAATCAGAAGCTTATTTGTGTCAGCCGTTTAACGTGTGCGATTGTTGAAAGATAGTTATTGTAACTATTGAATATTGAACACAGATTGGAGGGATTGGACTGATTTATAATGATTTTTTTTTAACAAATCATTGTAAATCAGTCCAATCCCTCCAATCTGTGTTCAAAACAAAATGCTACACAAAATTCACTTCGGGAGTCAACCCTATTTTGAATTTTTCCAAAACAGACACTTGTATTTTTTGGGCTAAATCTTTGATTTGCAAACCTTTACCACCGCCATAATTGACTAACACAAGGGCTTGACGTTCATGTACGCCTACATTGCCCAGTCGTTTTCCTTTCCAATTGCATTGTTCAATAAGCCAACCTGCGGCAACTTTGACCCCCTTCCCGATATTTTCGGGATTTCGCACCTCAACAGTATTTTCAGTAGGATAACCGACAATATTAGGAAATTGGATTTTTAAGACATTGAAGGCGTCCTTAGGAATAGTTGGATTTTTGAAAAAACTACCTGCATTGCCGATTATTGCGGGGTCTGGCAATTTCGATTGTCTAATGGCAATAACAGCGTTTGAAATATCGCGTATCGTAGGTTTTTCAATACCTTTTTCAACCAATATTTTTGAAATATCACCGTAAGAAGTTTTGAGTCGCGTGGGTGTTTTTTGTAGGGTTAAAAAGACTTTGGTTATTAAAAATTGGTCTTTTAATTCATTTTTGAAAACAGAATCACGATAACCAAAACGGCAATCTTCTTTTGTAAATATCTGTATATCAAGCCTTTGTAGATTTAAGGCTTCCAATTTTTCAAAAACATCTTTTAATTCAACACCATACGCACCGATGTTTTGAATGGGTGCTGCGCCTACCGTTCCGGGTATCAATGACAAATTTTCTACACCCGCCAAATCATTGTCAATTGCCCATAAAACGAAGTCATGCCAATTGACACCACCGCCAATTTCCACTAAAACAGCACTTGATTCATCGGAATACCCCCCCTCAGTATTTTGCACTATTTTAATACCACCAATACTATTTTTGATAAAAAAACGAGCGTAATACTCTTTCAAAAGCAAAATATTAGAGCCACCGCCTAATAGCTGAATCGGTATGTCATTATTTGATAAAACTCTTTGCACTTCGTCCATAGATGTCACTTCTGCGAAGGCAGCACAACGGGCTTCGATACCGAATGTATTGTATGGTTTTAGATTAAAATTTTTATGAATTCGCATGGTGGTATTATGCAACGCTATTCGTCATTGCGAGGGACGAAGCAATGACGAATAGCGTTAATTAAATCATTGAAAATCAACCTTTTCTATCTTTAAACCCAGGGCTGTTAAGCGTGGAATAATGTCACCATAGCCACGTTCAATCATCGGGACACCCCTCAGTAAAGTCGTGCCTTTGGCAACTGAAGCAGCAATAACATACGCCAAACCTGCCCGCAAATCAGGAATTTCTAAAGGCGTTTCAACGGCTGTTAGCGGCGTTACGCCACTGATAATCGCAGAATGTTCATGCCCTTTGCCACTGAATCGGCAAGGCAGCCTGCCCATACAATGCGTCGCCAACTGTACCGACGCACCCAATTTTTTTAAGGCTTTCAGATAGCCAAAACGATTTTCATAAACGGTTTCATGTATGACCGAAACGCCTTCGGCTTGCGTCAGAAAGACGGCAAATGGCTGTTGCCAATCGGTGGAAAAGCCGGGCCAAACGTCTGTTTCGAGGTGAATGGCTTGCGGTTTTCTATCGCGAAAGAAACGCATGGAATCATAATCTAATAACTCAAACCCCCCACCCGCTTGACGATAACTCGACAAAAAGTTACCCAAAGTCTCGGGACGAATGCCATGCACCGTTATCGAACCATCAACCGCCGCCGCCATCGAAGCCCACGAAGCGGTTTCGATGCGGTCGCCCAATATATTCATCGTGCAACCTTTTAATTCTTTCACACCTTCCACACGAAATTGTCTGCCTGAATCCGTAAAAATGACCGCACCCATTGCGCGCAACATCGTCACCAATTCTGAAATTTCAGGCTCAATCGCGACATTTTCAATAACAGAAGTACCTTCTGACAAAGCAGCCAAGAATAAACATGTTTCTGTTGCCCCGACCGATGGAAATTTTAAATGGAAATGTGCGCCTTTCAAACGGCGTGTTTTCTGCGCAATATACCCCTCAGTACCTTCGATGATTTTGGCACCAAAATCCTGTATCGCATCGAGGTGAAAATCAACTCCCCGAGCACCGATGATGCACCCACCGAGCATCGGTACTGTTACTTCATCGAATTTGTGCAACAATGCACCAATCATCAAAATCGGCATCCGATTGGCTCCCGAATGTGGTTGACGAACGTGGGCATCAGTAGCCGTGGTCGGGTCAATTGTCATTATTTTCGCTTCCTTATCCCAATGAATCGTCACGCCGAGCGAACGGAGCATATCGGCGGTGATTTCGACGTCACCAATCGGTGGCACATTCGTTAAAGTGGTCGGAGAAGAGCCAAGCAAAGTGGCAATCATAGCTTTTGTGGCAAAGTTTTTTGCACCATAACACGTAATTTCGCCGTGCAATGGATTGCCTCCGACGATTTTATAAGCAGAATTTGACATAAAAAGGGTTTGTATTATTTAAAATTGAAGTGCAAAAGTAGGTTTTTATTGGGTAATTCAAAAAGCTGCATATTCCGCCATAGACTGTCTAACAAAAGGTGGTTGGAAACCAATAACCATATCAGATTTAGGAATACCCAATTCAGCTAATTGGTCTGTTATTAAAAGTTCAGTATTATTCACCAATAACCAAACTTTGCCATCGGGTTTAATTTGCAAATGAAACAAAATAGTATGCCTAAAAATACCACGTTCCCAACCTGAACTAATGATTTGATAATGATGATGAACGGTGTCATTAATCATTTGAATTTCAAATGGCTCGTTTGTTCCAGACCATTGTTGAGCATAATTATTCAACCAATCTGTAATAATTTGCTCGTATTTTTTGATATTTTTACCTATATTTCTATCCATTTCTCTATTGTTATTGATTCGTGATTAAAAATAACTAATTTCATTTTTTCTTTTTTAACGACATATTCCGTTGCAGGTCGGCTAAAAAAATTGTCATAAATATTTTCATTCACCGCTAAAAACAAAATACGATTAGGATCTTGTTCTTCCAAAAGGTCACGATAATTGATGTACTGCCCTAAAGCTCCATGAAACTCATATGTAAATGACGGACTAATAAAACTCTTTATTTCAACAACAATTTTCTTACTTTCTTTTTCAGCTGCAAATAATTTTTCAGCACCTAAATCAGCTTCGTGTGGTGAACCAAAAACTGTAATCTTATATGGGTCATGCGTAATTGTCCAACCATCTTTTTCAAGTGCTTCTTTCACAATTTTATGATAAATGTCTTTTGCCATATACAAGTTTCCATTTTAACAAAGTTACGCTATCTAACACGTTGAGTAAAGTAAAAATTGAGGTTTGGTTTACTTATCTGAAAATTTAATTTTTAATCTCTCCCACCAACTTACCGGCTTCCTCCTGCGCATCCTTCCACCAATTATAAGACCATATAGACAACACACCAATAGTCAAACGAGCTAAATCCTGCAACGTAAGACATTCCCAATCGGCATTAAAATATAAAAATAGTGTTTTTTATTTTGATGATAATTTTCGGCGAGTATCTACAATCCATTCAATAGGAATAGTTAAAATAGCAGCGATATAGGCATCATCAAAATCAGTATTCCTAATGATTGACTTGATACTTTCAACTTTTCCTTTAAGATAAAGATTGTCATCTGAAGTGTCATTCATCTTAGACATTTCTCTACGCAAATATTCAACCTCTTTTTCTAAGTGTTCAACCAACCTCTCATTATTATGTTCATGTTTTGCCTCATACGCTGCATAAGCTGAATGATTATTGTTTTGATTAAAAATAGCCCTTTCATGGAAATTGAGTATAGTATTACTATCAACTTCCAACGTTTTAACTATTTGCTCCAACCTTGATAATGTCAAGTCTTTTTTATTTCTTTCAATTTCGCCATAAGTAAGAAGTGAAATGTTTAGCATTGCTGCCATATTTTCTTGCGAAAAATTTTTCATTAGTCATATTCGTCTAATATTTTCCCCAACATTTAACGATTTCATATAATTTATATAGTGTAAGTTAATAATTTATAAAGTTTCATCACAAGGTAATCAAAAACCTTTACTCTAATTTTGTGATGTTGCAACAAAGTTAAATAAAATGTTTTTAAACAAAAAAAACGAAAATATCAAATTAAAACTTAAGAACCTATCGTATTTTACCATTCATCTGTCTATCTTGGCATTATATTCATTCCCTTTAGCTTCATGTAATAAGGGAAAATGTGATAAGCCATCAGGTAATAGAGTATCAATGACTATCCCTATCGCCTTACAAAACAGCTCTTCCGTTAATAATAGTGGAAGTTGCGAAGCATTTGCGAGTAATTTGTTGCGAGATGCAAAAAGTAAAAATAATGTTGCAGATGCCTTTGGTACTAGCCTCACTAGCACAAACGATAAATCTAAATGGATAATTGAGTTTTATGTCGTTGGAGACTGCGGACCAGAAACAGTATGGAATGAATTGTATAAAAAAGGACAATGGGAACCTGTAATCGAAACTGTAAATGGTGTAGAATATTTATCTTGTAAACTAAAAGACTTGCCCACTAATTCACCTTTGTCAATTGATATGACGATATATTCGCCGTGTTATACTTGTTCTGGTGGTTCGTACAGATCTCGTTTTCCCAAATCAACCAGATTTAGTGGTATCACGGCGGGCGTAACGCCACCTGAAGTCATAAGTTTTAACGAATTAACTCCATGTCAATAACTTTCTTAATAAGCTTTTATAATATCAAAATTTAAAAATATGAAAAAAATTATTTATTTATCAGCTATTTCATTTTTATTGCTTGCAAATTCATGTAAAAAATCTGATATATCCAATTCCGTCTCACTAAATATTGAGGATACTTTTTATTCCAAATATCTCAAAATAAGTAATGCAAAAGATGGTGGAATTTTAATAAGCTCCAACAGTAGAAATTTTAAAAAAGATATCAGTTACGATATCAGAGCGGGTTTTAATACTTCTAACTATGAGGATATAAATATTAATAATGAAGTGACTTTAACACCTTATGTTTTAAATGGAGTCGTCACCAATCAATACAGAATTCCACAAGGGGCATCCACAGAAAAACTATCGCAGTTATTTGGAAAAAAAATAAATATTAGTTTTAACTCTTCACAAGTAAGTTTGAGAAATGCGAATAATATTTATAACCCTCAATCTTTTAATATAAGTGGAGGAAGTAGAAATACCTCATTAAGTTGGAATGCAGATAACAATAATGGTAAAGTGTATATTTTAATCTCTTTCGTACCTCAAAGGGCAATTAATGAAAGTTTTTCATCTTATCAATCTGTTGAAAGGTTTATTGAAACAGATGATGATGGGTTTTATCAGTTAACAGAATCTAACTTTTCAGGTGTACCCTTAGGTGGACATGTGGATATATTAATTGCGCGTGGCAATACAGCAATCATAGGGGGGCAAACAAATGGTGGCGGCACATCATCAATTCAAGCATTCAGTACTGTTATACTTTCAGGCGGTTATGGCGGTGGCGGTGGAAATGACGGACCCTTCTTAAACATATTATAATAAATTCAAAAAAGGAATCATAACTTTTTCTACTTTTAATCTAAGAATTTTTACAATCTATCGTTAATTTAAAATAAATTATCTTGTATAACAGACAATGAACAGATTTCTACTTCATTGTTTGTTATACAGATAGTTTAAATGGGTTAATTTTAATCATGAAATATTTTATCATTTATTTTTTCTCAATATTTAGCTTATTAAAGGGCTTTGGGCAAAAAAACTCCGAAGAAAAACATTTTCAAAAAGTTTATGCAGAATTCAGCTTTTTACCTCTACCTAAGAGTTTTTTTATTCAAAAATCATTTTATGACGATTATATAACGGAAGTAAATTTATATACAAAAATTTCTAATGAATGGTACGGAGGAATTAATTCTTACCATCTTTTTTTAGTTTTAGATGGGGCTGACATTCTTAAATATACTCAACCTTTCTTCATAACAAGTTTGTTTACACGCCATTATACATATAAATCAATTTTTAATATCTTTTTAGAAACTTCCTTCGGTGTTGGAAATTTGTGTCAATGTCGTCCATCGTCACCAAATATCATTGCTGCAAGAGGGCTTTATCGGTTGGATAAATTAGGTTTCCATTTTGGAAGTGGTATCGGTTTGGATATTAAGTTAAATGAATACATAACATTAAAACCTAACCTAAAATTATTTTACCTTCTAAACAAAATCCAAGATAAAAATTTACACATTCGCCCTTTTCTAACTTTTCAATTCCCAATACACAAAAAGCCGCCACCTATAATATATAATCCTCGTTTTTAATTTATCTTTACTTCATCACTTTAATTTCTCTTAATATTTAGTTCTTTTCATTCTATATTATTAACAGCTTTCTCTAACCTCTCCGCTTCCTCCTTCGCATCTTTCCACCAATTGTAAGACCATATAGACAAAACACCTATATTCAAACGCTCTAAATCCTGCAACATACGTCGTTCCCAATCTGCATTAAAATATGCCGCTTCTGTGCTCAACCGACCGTCAATGCGGACTACAATTGCCTTATCTTCATCATTTTCTGGCAAAACAACAAACGGAAAGGTTTGATTTTCAATCATAAAGTTCGTTTTCAAACGCTTTGGGTCAATTTTATCAGAAAGAGCTTCAATGACTTCTTGGACAAAAAATGACGATTTTTTAGGTTGGGGCTTACTGTATAATGACCGCAATTGACTAAAAATCGCTTCATACTGAGGGGCCTTGCCTTCCGCTAAATTTTCGGCAAGGAGTATCAAATTGGACATCAAAAAAGGCATTTCAAAATCCCGACTCGCCGCAGATTGTACCAAAACTTCGTGTGGAATCGAGTTGACCCAAAAGAGTTTTTTGGTAAAACAATTCAATAATTGTCGAAATTCACGTTTTGGAAAACCCATTTTGTCAAAGTCAGGAAATGTACCGCTGACCACTAAAATATCAAATTGTAAGCCTGCCAATTCGTCAATATTCAAAATCGTTAAGCCATTGCTTTGCAAACGCTCAATTTTTTCCCACCCCCACAGCGTTTTTTGAACAATATTGAGCAACGTCATATTCAAAGTATTGCGTTGCTGTTTGGTCATTGTCACAATTGCAATACGTGGATAGGTATTGAAAGGTGTTGCTGATATTTCTTTCAATAACTCTACAATTTCTGTTATTTCTGCTTCATTCACCCTCGTTTTTTCTGAAAAATTGCTTTTTACATAACGGACATCCACACTTTGTTCTGCCGCCACTTGACGGAAAGGGATGTCTAAATTGGGATAAAAAACAGACTGATTGACGCGTCGGGTCGTTTCACTCAACGAGCGATGCAAGTAGTTGAGGCGCACCATCGCCGCCTCTTTTTCTTTCAATTTAGCGGCAATCGAATGCGGAATAGAAGCATCTTCAGTCAAAACAACTGCCCCTTCAGTATTTCGCAGAATAGGCACAACTTGTTCTGCATCAATATTTTGAGCATTATCAAAAATAACTAAATCAAACTCTTTACCATCGCCTTCAATGATTTGCGTTGCCACTTGTGGTGTCAACAAAAGCGCAGGATAGACCTCTGTTAGTGTACCTATCGAACCCCTCAGTATATCCTTTAAATATTTCGTTTTGGCTAATTTCAGATTTTTAGAACTGAAAAATAATCGCCAATCATCAGGATTTTTCTGCTTCATTTCTTTAATTGCCACCTTTTTCCTATCATTCCACATCGAAGCAATTTGAGCAGGCATGAGCACACGCAAACGGTCTTCTACTTCGTTCATATCTTTCATGAGAGCATCATTTCCTAACGTATCTGATTGGTAGTGAACCAATAAAGCATTGTGAAAATACCAACTATCGAAAGCCGCTGTCCAATTTTCAGGTTTAACTTTTGTCAATGCCGCAATCAGACGGTGCCCATTGTTAGGCAATGAATTCCAAAACCGTTGCCACGGATAAAAACTATCGAAATCCCGCATATTGAATCGCGTTTCTTCAAGTTTATCAATGGTTTCTTCTATAAAAAGCATCCGTTTTGGGAGCGTCAACATCTTATGCCCAAGCGATTCGGCGTAAATATTCGTCTCATTGATTTCCGTCAAAAGGTCATCGAGTTCAGTTTGTAGATGTAAAATACCCGCCGCGAGTGGTTGATCAAAATACTGCGCTGTTTTTGAGTTTAAACGCTGCAATTCCTCTTGCACATTATTCGGCAAAGCCTTGCGCCACCCCCTCAGTAATGACTCAAAAGTATCGAGGTTGAGTTTGAGTTTTTCAATGTCTTTGCGTTCTGAACCTTTCAAAAACTCATGTATAAAATGCCGTCGTGTGTTATATGTTTCGACCAGTTCATCGTAACGATTGAAAGCTTCATCTTTGGCTGTTAAAATATTTTTCGACCTATCACTAAAAAACGAACTGGCATATAATCCACTGACTCTAAACACATTAGAGCTTTTAAAAGCATCGCCGTACTGAAATTCATAATCTGAATAGGCTTCTTTTAAGTTGCGTAATTGACTGCGTTGCTCGACATAATATTGCTCATAATAGTTCATCAATTTTTGTGTGTAGGCATCATACACAGCAATATACCGATGATGTAATGCTTTGAATTTTTCGATGAAAAGGTTTAATTTATCAATCAACTCAAGATGGCTCGTCTCAGGTTTTTCATCCGTAAACACCGCAGGATGCAAATTACTGAGGGGGTGCTTTAAAGTATTGACGTTCTGAAACAACGCTTCACTTGTCTCGATTTCCGTTCTCAAACGCTCATATTCATTTTCTGTAAAGGTATAATCTGAAGGGTTTAAGTGATTTGCCAGCAATTCGCGTCCAGCTTTTTTTTGACTCGACATATAATGACCGACCAATTCTGTAAAATTTTCATCGCCAAAAATGGGTTGCCCGAGCGTGTGATGCGTCTCATCGGACTTTGCCAAATTCCGCCGCGCTTGTTTCAAAGCAATTTTGAAGTCCTCTTCCTTAAAATCAACCGCTTTACTCAATGAATCTTTGCGAATGACATCGAGCAGTAGATTTTTGTCTTGATAAATATCCTTTAAAAGAAACGTCAAATGACCCAAACCCAGATTAACCAACTCATTTTGAATCTGCATCAAACTCGCCACATCATCGGCAACAACAGCGGTTTTTTGTCCATTCGATAAGGCATTCATCAAAATATTGGCTGCCAAATGTGTGCGCCCTGTACCGTGTGCCCCTTCCACTACAGTCATTTTATTGCGCAAGACTGTTCGCAAAGCTGTACGTTGATATAGGTCTTCGGGCAGCACTGTAAACTCATGTACATGTTCTGCTGTCCACGTAAAGTTCTGAAAATCAATGTCTTTGGTCTGCGTTTCTTGTAAAGAACCGTCTGAATGTGGAAATAAACCAACTGCACCGCACCAAGCGATATGCCCATTCTCCCCCAATTCCTGAGCATATTTTGCAGAAGGACATTGAATGATAGCCGGCGTTATGTTTTGTACAGGAAATTTGAGTTGCGTCGCCAAGTCTTTCAAAAAACTTTGAAAACCCAAGTAAGTAAAGGGCGGATTTTGAATATAGGTTCCCAAATGCTCCGCTATATCAAGTCCATATTTTTGACGAAAATGAGCCAAGAGATATTCATTGACCGCCACTGTTCCAGAGTCATCATAAGACAACAACCATGAATCGCGACGTGTCGGATGCGGTTTGATATTGAGATACCAAATAAAAAGCGGCGCAACGATTGTACTCCCCTCCCGATTATCTCGGGATGTACCATCAGTATCAGTATCAAAAACAAAAGGAAAACCGAAGCCAAACGGGTTTTGACCGCGTGTTTTTTGTATGTTTTTAGTTTCAAAATAAAACTGCCGAAACTGTTCCGCGTTGTGAAATTCGGCGTGAATATCCGTTTCAAAGGTCGTTTGATTGTAAAACAACTCTGTCCACTTTGTCATTTGTGGATGAATGCCATTGAAAACGGCAAACATATCGAGTTTATCGTCACCCAAAGGGAGGACATTGAGGTATGATTTGGAAACGGCTGAGTGTCTCATAGCTGAGTGTTTAGTGATGCCAAACTTTATTCGGCGTTGGATTGGTTTTAAAATAATATTTCGACACCTTATATATATATACGTGTAGCAAGCAAATTTAGACAAAACTTGCAAATGAGGTAACCATTTGGCAAAATGTTTTGTTTTTCAAGGCAAATGTCTATTTTTGAAAAAAATCAACCCTTACTTATGAACCACCTTGCCCATTTTTTTCTTTCTGGTGACAACGAAGACTTAGCCATCGGCAATTTCGTAGCAGATTTCATTTCAAACCGTGATTTGCCACAATTTACTGAGGGGGTCAAACGCGGTATTATATTGCATCGACACATCGATGCGTTCACAGATGCGCATCCTGTCGTTAAGCAAAGTACAAAGCGACTTCATCCGTTTCATCACAAATACTCGCCTGTTATCGTTGATATTTATTACGATTTTTTGTTGGCAAAAAACTGGGACACATACAGCAAAGAAGACCCCTTCCCGAAAGAATCGGGATTTCGTTCCTCAACAGTATGGAATGACGAAATCCGTCTTTTCGTTGACAAAATGTATAAAATATTGATAAACAGACAGTTAGAACTACCTTTACAATTAAGAAACCTCCTACCACGCATGATTTCAGATGATTGGTTGATGCGCTACACCACTTTTGAAGGTCTGAATCAAGCATTTTTAAGGATTGAAAAAGCCGCCGCTTTCCCCGGCAACTTTGGTAATGCAGCAAGTCATTTAGAGCTGTTTTTAGATGAATTTGATGCGGAATTTAATGCTTTTTTTCCTGATTTACTCAAGGCTGTAAAAGACGTTATTGGTCGTTAAAAAGTATTTTTCCAAGTATAGAATGATATTTTACCTCCTCAGTGTTGTATTTTATTTCTTAAAATAGACAAAATGAGTCATTTAATTTTCTTAGCTTTGGCTTATGAAACTGCCTAATTGTGAGAGAGCCATTATAGATTTTGATACTGTTATTTTGACAACGCCTTCATCAAACAAAAAGGTAAGGATAGGTGCATTGGGTGCTATACTCGAAATATTGGATAAAGATATTTTTCTTGTCGAATTTGCCGATAAAAAAGGCATAGCTTATGCTATCGAAGTGCTGCAAGCCAAACAATTATTAAAAGTCTATGAAGAACCTATTTTAGCTTAACAGACTGATAAATAAAGGTTTAACTATTATCTTCTTTGTATAAAAAAATAAACAATGGAAATTGCCCACATTGCACATACCAAGGATTTGGAAAAAGTGGCTGAAACACCCAAACCAAAAACACGGCGCAAAATGCCTTTGCCACTCACTTTTGAAGAACGGGCAGATATGGGCAAGCGCGAAGTCCGTGTTGCTGCCACTTTTCAGGAATACCTCAATTTGGCACACGATTGCGACTATCGGGTACATTACCGAAACGGTGAAATTATTTCTTTTATCGAAATTGATGAGAAAACAAACATTATTATGGGAGAAGCAACGGTGACGCATGAACGCCTTATGGTGCGTTTTGCCTATTATTTGGCTCAAATCTTTGGTATTGAAAGCGATTTTCAAATATTAGGCAGCAATGTCAAAATATTTATCGGCGCAGACCGAAAAGGCTTTAATCCTGATGTGGCTGTGGTTAAAGGCGAAGCAGATATACAGACTTACAAATCGAATCGTCGGACATCAAAAGGTATTACAAATCCACACTTAATTGTTGAAATTTTATCAAAAAGCACCCGCGATTTTGACCTTTCTGAAAAACTTGTTGACTATAAACTGATACCTTCGTTGCAACAAGTGATATTTGCAGAGCAAGGCAGTATTTGGGCATCTACATACATACGCATTAACGAAAATGAATGGCGCAATATTGATTTTACAAATTTAGAAAGCCAAATCCCCGTTGCGGATGGTTTCATTTCCTTAGAAAAGATTTATTCAAAAATATTTTAACGTCAAACCATTTTTTCTAATCCAAAAATTCTAAAAACGCACAATGGGATTGTATATCATTATTATTCTTGCCCTGCTTGCTACAGGTGCTTTCGTCACAGTTCAACAAGGTACGGTCGCAGTGGTGACTGTTTTTGGCAAATATCAGCGCATGATGAAGCCAGGTCTAAACTTTCGCATACCCTTTATTGAGCAAATTTTCAGACGCATTTCTACGCAAAACAAATCGGTAGAGATTGAATTTCAAGCCATTACGCAAGACCAAGCGAATGTGCATTTCAAAACACTGATCATTTTCGCTGTCATGGACGACAATGAAGAGACGGTCAAACGGGCGGCTTTTAAATTCATCAACGATGCCAATTTCATGCAATCGCTCATCAGAACTGTCGAAGGCTCTGTTCGTGGTTATGTAGCGACGCGTAAACAAGCGGAAATATTGGGCTTGCGCCGCGATATTGTCCACGATGTCAAGGAGCAACTTGACCATGTTTTAGAAGATTGGGGCTATCATCTCATTGATTTACAACTCAATGACATCAATTTTGATGAAGAAATCACCCGTTCTATGGCGAAAGTGGTTGCCTCAAACAACCTCAAAGCGGCGGCTGAAAATGAAGGTCAAGCGCTGTTGATTACCAAAACCAAAGGTGCAGAAGCAGATGGCAATGCAATACGTATTTCTGCCGAAGCCGAAAAAACAGCGGCGCAACTGAGGGGACAAGGTGTGGCTTTGTTCCGTCAAGAAGTGGCGCGTGGTATGGCAGATGCCGCCAAAGAAATGGAAGATGCCAAACTCGATAGCTCAATTTTGCTGTTTACGATGTGGACTGAAGCAATCAAAAACTTTGCGACAGAAAGTAGAGGCAATGTCATCTTCCTTGATGGCTCAATCGAAGGGATGGATAAAACGATGAAACAAATGATTGCCATGCAAGCTATCTCACAGAAGAAATAAAAGAATGCCGCTTCAAACACTTCATTCTCTTGCCGCTAATTGTTATCAGTTAGCGGCATTTTTATTTTTCTGTTAAAGGGTGTAAAAATTGAGCCTTGTATACCTTTACTGAGGGGGCTATTCCCATATCACTGATCGGTCAATACTTTCAATTGTCGCTTTGCCTACCGTCGCCAATTCCCCTTCTGGGTGCATGGCTTTATGAAACGCTGTTGGCGCAATCAAAATGGGATAAGGTATTTGATGCCCAAATAAGGAAATGCTTGTATCAAT
>JAYTUQ010000281.1:0-1451 GCA_043744455.1 Saprospiraceae bacterium
CCCATGTGCATCAACAGGAATTTAACACATATAAAAAAAACTGTTTAGGCAGGGTATAGAAAAAGTTCTGACCTTTGCGCTAAACAGTTCAAAATGATAAATATAGCGCAAATTACGGCAAATTTCAATAAACTGCCCATTGAAGAAATAGCAAAAGACAGCGGTTTCATCAAAATAGTTAAAAAGCTAACTGGCATCGGTTTAGTCCTCTCATTTTTTGAGAGTTTAGCGAGTGACAGCGGTTGCAAGACGAGTATTTGGGTACAAAAACTAAGCGTTCAGATTGGTGAGCCCTTGACAAAATCCGGCTTTAACAAACGCTTAGGTTGGTTGTGTGTCAAATTTTGTCAAGAACTTCTCGCTGTGTCTATTCGCTATTCGCTCACACAATCAAGCCAATGGCGAAGCGATGCGAAGTGGTTTAAGCATTTTAATCGTGTCTTTATTGAAGACAGTACAGCGATAAAACTACCCAAATTACTCTATTCGATATATGTCGGAGGAACGAATCAAAAAGAATCGTACGCGATAGCACGCATACAATTACGGGTAGAATTAGCCACTGAACGGATTCAAAAGCTGTGTATTGGTAGTTATAGCGAAAATGATAAAACCTTTGCATCCCCTATTTTATTTGACTTACGACGCGGTGATTTAATCATCCGAGATTTAGGTTACTTTGTATTAGATGTCTTAGAACACATTCACGACATGGGGGCATTTTTCATCAGTCGGTGGCATCCCCTATTCAAATTACGCTGTACAATAACAAAAGATGTCTTAGATTTAGGTAAAATATTGGCAAAAGCGGAACAAAATGGTGTAGAATTGATAGAAAGACCCGTTTTTTTGAGTTTAAAAACAGACCTTCCTCTTCGCTTTATTGCCATAAAAGTACCTAAAGATATAGAAATCAAACGTCGCCAAGCCGCCAAGGATAGAGAAAAAAACAAAGGCGTTAAATATCAAGAAAAATATTTTGAACATCTCGGTTGGTCTATTTATATCACCAATGTGAGCTTTCAAATATTAGATTTTGTCAGTATTTGGTCTATTTATCGTTTACGGTGGCGCATAGAAATTATTTTCAAGGCCTGGAAATCACATCTTAAAATACTGGAAGTGGTCAAGGACTATCAATATTTGAATCCGTGTCAAATCATCATTCGTTTATATTTGATGATGGCTTGGATTGTTTTGTGTTTGATGCCTGCCTATAATTTCTTTTTGCACAAACTTTATCAGACTCAAAACACGCATTTGAGTCTCGCTAAATTTGCCGACTATTACCGAAATAACTTTTTAAATATTGTCAATGAACTTAAGTGGGAATCTCACTTGCCCTTTGTTAAAATTTTTTGCTCATACGATAAAAGAAAAAAATATCGAAATTATTTTGAAAATCTATATGTGTTAAATTCCTGTTGATGCCCATGCGCTATGCCCTAAAA
>JAYTUQ010000282.1:0-1447 GCA_043744455.1 Saprospiraceae bacterium
GGTTCGTTAAAAATATTTGTGGGCTAGTTCATGAACTTCAAGTTTTCCAAGTTTATGATATAACATGATTTTAAGAACTTCTGCGGTCTTAAATCCGTAGGATTTTCTGATGACCACCTTTGCTTTGTTGTTTTGACCTTCAACAGCACCCAAAGATAGTTGTCCTTTTGCTTCAAAAAAATTCAATAAAAGTGATTTATGTTTTCGAATTGTCTTTGCAACTTTTTTCATCGGCTCAAGTTTTGAGCGCATCACTTGAGTACACCACTGATCTAAAAACTTTCCGGCCCAGGTTGCTGACGTATATTCCCAAAAGTTTTGAAAATCCTCTTTTAAAAGATAAGCCCGGATTGTTTTTAAATTACAAGCCAGCAAATCCTTCAGCTTCACTTTTTGATTATCCGTCAAATTTTCTGGATTCTTTAAAAAACACCACCGGCTATGTTTTAAAATAACGTCCTTGCCTTTAGCTTTAAGTGACCTTGTTTCTTGCGCACGAACATCGTCAATGGCTTCGCCAAGTTTTTGGGCGACATGGAACCTGTCCAAAATATTTAATGCATTTGTTGCTTTTTCAGCAATCAATTTTAAATACGGCTTCCACATGTCGCTGCAAATAAATTTTAATTGCTGGCTTCGTTCGTCACCAAACCAATCGAAAAAACCTCTAATCGTAGATTCCTTGCGATCTTCGCCGCACCAGATAAGGCGTTTGCAGTGATTGTCGATTTGATAAACCATTGTTAAAAAGGATTTCTTAGCCCAGTAGATTTCATCGACACCCAGAGCTGTAATGTTTTTTAAATCAATTCTTTCCCGACCCCATTTGACAGCCATCGCTACGCCACTAAAAACATGGTGCCACGATGTTTTAAATTGCCGAGCCACTTCTTGAACGCTTAACAGTTTTGCCCATTCACTTAAAAACCAGGCGTAACCAATCGTAATTGGACTTTTTCCCGATGACCACGGGACTTGTTCAACTACTACACCACATTTTTTGCACCAGACTCGGCGCATGCAATACTTCAAAATTACCGCTAAGCCCCAAAGCGGAACATGTATAAACTCACGCAGGGATTGCTTATCGTAGCCTGAACATCGCTTTCCACAGCCAGAACACTTCGCTAAACTGCGTTTACGCGGCTCGACAGTAACTTCTATCCGTCCATTCCGTAGCCGCACATCGCGATAAACAAAATCTTCGTGCTTTTCTTTAAAATTTAAAATAGTTTTCAACCTAAGTTGCATCTTGATGGCTTTCTTTGAAGAGAGTTTCTAATCAAAAAAATCATCAACTAAATAACCTCAAGGTGCATCTGCTTTTTAAAAATTATGGCCACGATGGCCATAATTCAGCGTTCTCATGGATGAATTATGCGAACTAATCACTGCTGATTTTATGTCGAAATCTTAAGAAATTACCCACTAATTATTCAAACGAACC
>JAYTUQ010000283.1:0-5543 GCA_043744455.1 Saprospiraceae bacterium
GTCTTTGTTTAATGTAATGACTTATGACCAATGACTTAATGCCTATTTACTTTGCGAGTAAAAACTTTTGGCAAATAGTCAAAACGCTTTTTAGTAAGACCAAATCGGGCATTTTAGAACTTTTTTCTGCTTTTTCTTCATCAGATTGTGCCTTTTGGGTAATCGTTTCCACATACACGCCACTCGCACCTCCAATAGGTATGATATTGATATATACGAAACAAGTCAAACTTAATAAGATGAGAGAAGCGAAAAATACAGATTTTATAGACCTTTCTTTCATTAGGTTGATGTTTTAAAAAAAAAATTAAATAGCATAGCAAAATTACAATTTTTTGACAGAAAAAGTTCACTTTAAGGTTAAAAAATTGTTAATAAATGTGACTTTTTCTTAACCTTGCAAACCTTCGACTATTAGAGCGTTTTAAACGCCAAAAGGTTACAAGCATTGGACAAAAAAATAAAAGATTTTTCATTTTTCACATTTATCTTTCATTGAAAACTTATTCACTTTACGAACTCAACGAGTTTTTACGCCGTGTTGTCGCGCTCAATTTTAATGAATCTGTGTGGGTAACGGCTGAAATCGGTCAAATTACCCTCTCTCGTGGGCATTATTATATCCGGTTGTTACAAAAAGAAGCCGAAGATATCATTGCCGAGCAGTCGGCAGTCGTGTGGGCTGTTGATTTTCGCCGTATTCTACGCGTTTTTGGTTCAGCTACTGAGGGGGTACTTTCTGAAGGGATGGAAGTGCGATTGAAAGGGCGGCTTGATTTCCATGAGCGTTTTGGCTTGAAATTCATTGTAGAAGAAATTGACCCTACCTATACCATTGGTAAATTGGAAATACAAAGGCGTACGCTCATTGCTCAACTCCAGAACGAACAACTCTTGGGTTTAAATGCCGCTTTATCTACCCCCTCAGTATGGCAACGTATTGCAGTTATTTCAAGCGAAACGGCGGCTGGTTGGGCTGATTTTAAAAACCACATCTCAAAAAATGTATATTCTTATCATTTTGACATTCAGCTATTTCCGTCCGCCATGCAAGGGCAGTTTGTAGAGCGTGAAATATTGCAACAACTTGAGAACATAAAAGCAAATAAAAACCAATTTGATGCGGTTGCCATTATTAGGGGCGGGGGAGCAAAATTGGATTTAGCGGTTTTCGATAACGCTGCTTTATGTCGCGCTGTAGCTCAGTTTCCTTTACCGGTTTTGACGGGCATAGGTCACGAGGTGGATTGGACAGTGTTAGATATGGTCGCATTCCAGACTTTAAAAACGCCGACTGCCGTAGCTGATTTTTTATTAGAAAGACATCTTCAATTTGAAAGTAGCCTTATAGAAATGGGGCATTTTTTGAATCAATATGTTCAAAATAGGCTTTATACTGAGGGGGGAGACTTGATGAAGATAGAGAATTTTCTTAAATTTCAAACTACTTTTTTTATGAAAAACCAAGCTCAAAAATTAGAATATTACTCAAATGAATTGCCTAAAGTGGTCGCTCAAACATTGAAATTTGAAAATAGTCAACTGGATAATACTTTGAAAATCATAGACTTAATGAGTGTTGAGTCCACCTTAAAACGGGGCTTTTCTATAACAAGAAAAAATGGGAAAGTGCTCACAAATGTCATTGAGGTTCATCAAGGCGATGTCTTAGAAACCCTTTTAGCAAAAGGTATTATTACTTCTCAAGTTTTAACTTAGCCACTTAAATTATCCGTTATCCATTATCCACTATCAACTAAAAAAATCCATGTCAAAACAGAAATCTGATTTTTCTTATGAAGCCGCCATGCAGGAAATCCAAAACATAGTCGTAGCATTACAAAATGACAGCGTCGATGTAGATGCTCTTGCCGAGAAGGTTCAGCGCGCCTCTGAACTTATCAAATTGTGCCGCGAAAAACTACGACAAACAGAGAAAGATGTGACCGATGCTTTAGGTGATTTGAATGGTTAACTATCAATTTATCTATCTACGTCCTATAGCCCGCACTGTTCAAAGCATTAATCATGGTTCGGACATCGCTGGGCGTTTCCAAACCTGTTGTTTCACCCATATACAAGTCTTTGGGATTGTAGCCTGAACTGTATTGCCCATTGCCATAATGTCCCGGAAACCACAAATGTGTAAAACCTGCTTTACCGAGGCAATCGGCTTTTGAACTTAAAGTATTTGCCCAATTGTAGCCTGCGCCATATTTTCCAAAATCATAATTAAAGCCTTGCATGAGAAAATAAGGACAGCTTTGGGCAGACATACGACTCGGAAATAGAATCAATAAGAGAAGAGATAAAAGGAGTGTTGCTCTTTTCATAATCAATAAATTTAGTTAAATTTTGCATAAATATTAATGCTCAAAAGTATTTAAAAGTAGGCATATTTTGTAAATTATAGCATTGTTTGATGTGAAATTTAACGTTTTTCGATTTTTTTAGGATTCAATTTTTAGAAATAAAGAAAAACCAGACCCCTCAGTATTTTCGATAAAAAATGTAGTTTTACGTCTTCAAATTTGATAATTATGAAACAATATCACACTCTCCTGCAACACATCCTCGATAACGGGGTCGAAAAAACTGACCGCACAGGCACAGGCACAATCAGTTGTTTTGGCTATCAAATGCGATTTAATTTAGCAGATGGTTTTCCATTGGTGACGACAAAAAAGCTGCATTTACGCTCTATTATATATGAGTTGCTTTGGTTTTTGAAAGGGGAAACAAATATTGCTTACTTAAAAGAGAACAATGTCTCTATTTGGGATGAATGGGCAGACGTAAATGGCGACTTAGGACCCGTTTATGGTAAACAGTGGCGGCGTTGGGAAACAGCCGATGGACGCGTGATAGACCAAATGGCTTGGTTAGTTAATGAAATTAAGCGCAATCCCGATTCACGCCGTTTAGTGGTCAGTGCTTGGAATGTAGGGGAAATTGACCAAATGACTTTATCGCCATGTCATTGTTTGTTTCAGTTTTATGTTGCCCCCTCCGACTCCCCTAAAGGGAGAGGGAAGTTGAGTTGCCAACTCTACCAGCGTTCAGCCGATACATTTTTAGGCGTACCATTTAATATAGCATCTTACGCCTTGTTGACGATGATGGTGGCGCAGGTATGTGGTTTGGAAGCAGGGGAATTTGTGCATACTTTTGGTGACGTGCATTTGTATTCTAATCATATCGAACAAGCAAAACTACAATTGTCAAGAGCCTTGCGACCTTTGCCAACGATGCGTATCAACCCCTCAGTAAAAGACTTGTTTGACTTTACATATCAAGACTTTACGTTAGAAGATTATAATCCATATCCACATATCAAAGCGACAGTAGCTGTTTAAGGTTTAATTGTTGTTTATAAAGTGGAAACCAAGCTGTGGAAAACTTTTTGTCAAAGTTTTGCAAAGTTTTATTTGGCGAACGTATATAGAATTCTATATTTGCCCCCGAAATTAAGAAAACGAAAAATTACCTAATTGTTGAGTTATCCTTTCCTATTATTTTTAATTCATATAAAAAGTGATTTTCATCTTCCATTTTCAAGTTTTCAAAAATCCTAAACAAATCGTTTTTTGTTTTGAATTTAGAAAATGTCTAAATAGAATTATCAGGTTCTTAACTCTTTGGAAAAGAGAAGTGCAATTGTATTTTTGCATCACTTTTAAAGGACAATTGGCAATTTAAATGCAATTGTTCCAAGGTTAAAAAATAAAATCGTCATACAAATGATGTCTAATTTATTGAAATTAAGACTTTTACAAGTATTGTTTTTACTGTTAGTGTCTTTCCAACTTTCAGCAGCTGATGCTAAAGCGGGCAAAACCCTTTTCATTACGAACTGTGCTCAGTGTCATGCTAAGAACATGAAGGACAAGCTGACAGGCCCACCACTGGCTAAAGCTGTTGAGAATTGGGGTGGTGATATGAAACTAATGTACTCATGGGTTCGGAACTCTCAAGCCATGATTGCCTCTGGTAATGCACGTGCAGTTGCTGTTTGGAATGAATACAAACCAACACAGATGAATGCGTTCCCAACTTTGACTAACGATGATATTGATAATATCTTCGCTTATGTTGATGAAACGGTGAAAGGGGGTGGAGGTCCACAAAATCCAAAAGGTCCTGTTGTTGAAGCAGCAAAAGAAGACAACACCTTATTATATGGTGTCGCATTCTTTATTTTGGCGGCTTTAGCGATTGTATTGTCGCGCATCCTCAATAACCTCAAAAAAACGTCGGCGGCACAAGCGGGTGAAAGTTTTACGGAAAGGACTTGGACAGAGGCTTTGACAAGTAAAGGTGTCATTGGTTTTATCATTTTTGCGTTGATTGTTTTGGGTGGGTACACCACTGTCAATAATGCCATCTCTTTCGGTCGTCAACAAAACTACGCGCCTGACCAACCTGTTAAATTCTCGCATGAAACACATGCAGGTATCAATAAAATTGATTGCCAATATTGTCATGACGGGGCACGACGCTCTAAAAGTGCTGTTATTCCTGCTACTAATACATGTATGAACTGCCACAAAGCAATCAAAGTGGGCTCACAATATAAGACGGCTGAATTGACAAAAATATTTGTTTCAAGTGGTTTTGATCCTTATACCAGTCAGTATATTGAGAATTACGACAATTTGACGGAACAACAAGTTGCAGCTATCTTTAAAAAATGGATTGGATTCAACTACCGCGACGAGCGTAAAATGGACTTAGAAGGCAAAGCATCTGCTGATGAGACTGCCTTCGTTGATGACCAATGGGATAATATAGCTTCTTCTTTGAAGACAGAATATAAGACTAAGGTTCAAGGACCCATTGAGTGGACACGTATCCACAACTTACCTGACCATGTTTATTTCAACCATGCACAACACGTAGCGGTTGGTAAAGTACAGTGTCAAAATTGTCATGGTAAGGTTGAAAAAATGGTGGTTATGAAGCAACATGCCCCCCTCAGTATGGGTTGGTGTATCAACTGCCACAGAGGTACAGAAGTGAAATTTAAAGACAACGACTTCTATAAAAACTATGCACGCTATCACGAAGAAATTAAGAAAGGTACTCGTGAAAAAGTAACTGTAGAAGACATCGGTGGTTTGGAATGTCAAAAATGTCACTATTAATTAATTAGGAGTTAGGAGTTTTTTTTCAATACAACTTCTCAATTCTTAAATGAATAATTGAAACATGAATAAGATACCGCACGCTTTTTGGTTATTTCTAAGTGCTTTTGGAGGTACATTAATATTTGATTTATTTACAAATGGTGGTTCAATCAATTGGGTTAGAAATATTTTTGTTTCGCTTACTATGACATTGGTACTTGTTTATATTGGCAATAGAAAAAAGAAAAATTATTAAAAAAATAGCCTCTTTTACTGAGGGGTGTTACATAGAAAAAAAGTAACTCAAAATTTTCAAGAGAATGGATTTTAATAACCAAGAAGTTTGGGTTGGGGTAGAGGATTTGACGAGAGACGCACAGTTTGTCGCACAATCAAAGGAGGAGTTTCCAGCAACAT
>JAYTUQ010000284.1:0-21329 GCA_043744455.1 Saprospiraceae bacterium
CGAGTCGCTACAAAAAATTCGGGAAATGGGCATTGATCCCTATCCTGCGGCTATGTTTGATGTCACAGCGCAATCTGCCGACATCAAAGCCCAATACGATGAAGAAATCTTAGAAGACGGCACTAAAAATCGTAAAAATTTTCAAGACATCACCATTGCAGGGCGCATCATGGCGCAACGTGAAGCAGGCAAAGCGATGTTTATGAACATTCAAGACGCAACGGGTCAAATTCAGTTGTATATGCGTGGCGAGGAAGTGAATATGGCTGCTGGGCGCGAGGATTTTTTCGCTGTTTTAGTAAAAAAACTATTAGATATCGGTGATTTTGTCGGTGTCAAAGGTTTTGCTTTCAAGACAAAAACAGGCGAAATATCGGTGCATGTCAAGGAATTTACCCTACTTTCTAAGTCTTTGCGCCCATTACCGATTGTCAAAAAAGATGCAGACGGCAATATTTTTGATGCGTTTACAGACCCCGAAATGCGTTATCGTCAGCGTTATGTGGACTTAACGGTCAATCCGCAATACCGTGAAATTTTTGTCAAAAGGTCAAAAATTATATCCACCATGCGGCGCATTTTTGACGATAAAGGTTGGTTGGAAGTCGAAACGCCTATTTTGCAACCGATACATGGTGGTGCGGCTGCACGCCCATTTACAACGCATCATAACACATTGGATATGCCGCTTTATTTGCGGATTGCCAATGAATTGTACTTGAAAAGACTCATCGTAGCGGGTTTTGATGGCGTTTATGAGTTCGGCAAAATGTTCAGAAATGAAGGTATGGACAGGACGCACAACCCAGAATTTACCGCTTTGGAGTTTTATATCGCCTACAAAGATTACAATTGGATGATGGCAACGACGGAAGACCTTTTGGAAAAAGTGGCTATTGCGGTCAATGGCGATACCAAAGTAACCATCGGTGAAAACGTTGTAGATTTCAAAGGACCCTACGAAAGGTTGTCAATACTTGGTGCGATTGAAAAATATACAGGCATTGATGTCAGTCAAATGGACGAAGAAGGACTGAGGGGTGTTTGTCGTCAATTCCATATCCCCATTGATGCGTCCATGGGCAAAGGCAAATTGATTGATGAATTGTTTGGCGAAAAAGCTGAGCCGAACCTCATTCAACCGACATTCATTACCGATTATCCTGTTGAAATGTCGCCTTTAACTAAAAAACACAGGTCAATCGAAGGTCTTGTGGAACGTTTTGAGTTGTTTGTGAACAGTAAGGAAGTTGCCAATGCGTATTCTGAATTGAATGACCCGATTGAGCAACGCGAGCGTTTTGAAGAGCAACTCAAACTCGCTGAACGCGGCGATGACGAGGCGATGATGATGGACGAAGACTTCCTCCGTTCTTTGGAGTATGGTATGCCACCCACTTCGGGCATCGGCATCGGTATAGACCGCTTGACGATGATGTTAACGAATCAAACGTCTATTCAAGAAGTGTTGTTTTTTCCACAGATGAAACCTGAAAAGGCGTAGTTTTTGTATGTATAAATAAATGGGCTTCAACTTGTTATGGTTGAAGTCCATTTATTTTATAAAATTAGAATTTTGGTTGAAAAGCAAAGTGTTTTATCTTAAATGACCTTAAATTCCTTATATACCTTACACGATTTAAAAAGGATTTTTTTAACATATAAGGTATGTAAGGGATTTAAGGTCATTTAAGTTTATTTTTTAAACGGTATTACATTTTAACCGCTAAATATCCACCAAATTCGCGGCTTCTTCTCCAACTAAGCTACCGATTGCGACACCCATGCCACCCATGCGAACAGCGACAATCACATTCGGCGAAACGCGTTCAATAATCGGTTTTTTGTGTGAACCAATACCTAAAATGCCACTCCACCACGCATCAATTTCAAACGGTGTATCGGGCAAAATAACACCTGTAAGTAATTGAATCAAAGTGTTTTGTATTAATTCAGTTGTACCAAAGGCATCGGTCATTTCTTGTTCGACGGCTAAATTGCGACCGCCTCCTAAGAGCAAACGGTTGCCGACGTTTCTAAAATAATAATAACCTTTGTCGTAATGAAACCCACCTTTGATGTGTAAATTAGGAATCGGTTTGGTTATCAAAACTTGATTGCGTGCGGCTTGGACTTCAAGTTCTGGCATCAATTGACGGGCAAAACCATTTGTAGCAACGACTACTTTTCTTGCTTTAAAATCCCAACCGTGGACTGTCTCTAAAATGACCCCCTCAGTATCATCAGTCATTTTATTGATTGTTAAACCATTGAATATCAAGATGTTTTGTTCTTGTGCGAGGTGTAATAATGTTTTCATCATTCGCCCCGTATCAATTTGTCCTTCTGATTTATTCCAAATCAAATTAGGCAAGACGTTTTTGAAACCAAAGCCTTGTTTTAAGAATTCGTAATTATCATTTCGTCCAACAATAGCGTTTACATTTTTATTAAAATAGGCTATTGAATCGACACATTTTTCAAAAATACTGAGGGGGGTATTATTGAAAATTTCATAACCACCATATGTTTCGTATGTCATATTTTTATCACCAACTCGTTGTCGTAAGCGTTGAAGACCCTTAAAACGCTGTTCTACCAAGGCAAAAACGGCGTTTTCGCTGTCGTTTTCCAAATCGTCAAGCAATTCGGAGATGCTGCCGAAACATGCGAAACCTGCATTGCGGGTACTTGCACCTGTAGGCATTGTGCCTCGTTCAATGATGGCAATGCGGAGTGTGGCATTACGTTCACGCAACGACAAGGCGGTTGATAAACCCACGATACCACTACCGATGATAACGACATCAATGTCGTTAAAAAAACTATCGCGCTCCCAAAAGCTTAAAGTGGTTGGATGTTTCATTTTGCATGTTATTTGTTATCCGTAAATTTATCATTAGTAGGTTTTTTAATATTATTTTTGTCATTTATAACAAAGTGAAAGCTAGGCAAAAATAATATTTTTACAAAAATAGAAGTCCCCTCAGTAAAAAAGCGATTTGAAAGTAAAACTTCGATGAAAAAGTATGATTTATCTAATTCATGCGTTTTAAAAACCCTCGCATCTTAATTTTGTTACCTTTGCGGCGTTTTCGAACGTTTTTGAATAAAAATACATTTTACATAATTTCTAATCACCATTTTCTATGAGTTTAGCCATGTTGGGTCAATTCATTTTGAGTCTGTCCCTTTTAATAGTTTTACATGAGTGTGGACATTTTTTTCCTGCTCGTTGGTTTAATACCCGTGTTGAAAAATTTTACCTGTTTTTTGACCCTTGGTTTTCACTTTTTAAAAAGAAAATTGGCGATACAGAGTATGGCATTGGTTGGTTGCCTTTGGGTGGCTATGTGAAAATCAGTGGTATGGTGGACGAAAGTATGGATACTGAAGCCCTCAAACAACCTGCACAGCCGTGGGAGTTTCGCTCAAAAAAAGCTTGGCAACGCCTTATTATTATGATTGGTGGCGTAACAGTTAATATTATTCTTGGTTTTCTCATTTTTGGTTTGATGGCATATCACTATGGCGAGGACTATTTGCCCGCTTCGAGTGTCAAAGATGGCATTCAAGCTGATTCGCTGGGTATGCAATTAGGTTTGAAATCGGGTGACAGAATCATTAGCGTAGGTGGTAAACCTTTTGAAAAATTTGATGACCGTATGGTGCTCCGAGGTATCGTTTTCGATGGTTCGCGGACGATGGAAGTTGAGCGCGATGGTAAAAAAGTGATACTTAATATTCCATCTGACGCGGTAAATACCTTGACAAAATTTGAAAATAAAGATAAATCCTTATTTTATCCACGTGTGCCATTTGTTGTAGGTGAAGTTGTTAAAGATGCGCCTGCTGAAAAAGGTGGTTTGCAAGTTGGCGACCAAATCTTATCGTTGAATGGTCAGGCAATGGTTTATTTGCATCGCTACGAAGTATTCATAACGGAGTTGAAAGATAAGAAAAACACGCCACTTGACCTCAAAATACTGAGGGGGCAGGATACACTGAATTTGAAATTTTCGACGAATGAGGAGGCTAAGATAGGCTTACGCCCTGAAAGCGATTATGCCAAATTGGGTTTTACCTTGGAGCATAAATCCTATACACTGGCTCAGGCTTTGCCGATGGGTGTGACACGTGGCACAGACTTTTTGGTCAACCAAATCAAAGCTTTTGGTAAGATGTTTAAAGGGGAAATCAAAGCTAAAGAAAGTGTTGGCGGTTTCAAATCTATTGCTCAGATGTTTGGTAAAACATGGGATTGGCAGCGTTTTTGGCTTATGACCGCAAGTTTGTCCTTGATTTTGGGCTTTATGAATCTCTTGCCGATACCTGCGCTTGATGGTGGTTATGTCGTCTTTTTGCTTTGGGAAGTTTTTACAGGCAAACGTGTGAGCGACCAATTTATGGAAAAAGCAGTGACATTTGGATTCATGCTGTTATTAGCTTTAATAGTTGTAATCAATTTTTGGGATTTCATTCGTTGAGAAAATTGATTCAAAAAAATAAACAAAAGAAAGGGAAAATATTACCTTTGTCGCCGAAATAGTCAGTTTTGTGCTGATATAGTATTTTAAGAATAAAAAAATCAAAAAATTTATTTAAAAAATTTTTACAAGAATCATGGCAACTATTGCAGAAAAAGTTACGAAAATAATCGTAGACAAATTAGGTGTTGACGAATCGGAAGTAGCACCAGAAGCAAGTTTCACTCAGGACTTGGGTGCTGACTCACTTGATACCGTTGAATTGATCATGGAATTTGAAAAAGAATTCAATATATCTATTCCGGACGAAAAAGCAGAACTTATAACCACTGTTGGTCAGGCTATAAGCTATTTGGAAGAAGAGGCAAAATAATGCCCACTTCTTAGGCTGCAGTCATCTGTAACAATATCCACAAATTGAACGGTTAAGCCTTCGATTTGTGGATTTTTTTTGAATCAACTGTTGTGGCATAGCGCGAGAAACAGCGAGTGAGGGAAATTCAAGTTTAATTTTAAAGGAAGGTCGTTTATCGAAATGACAAAATGACTGTTAATGACCAATGAATGCTTCTTAACCATTATTAAGGTGATTTTTTGAAGATTTAACTTCTTTTAACCGTTAAGAGGTACGAATCAACATTTGTTTTTTCAATATTTTTTTAGCTTTGCTGCCGTTTTGCGGAAAGATTCTTAACCCCCTCAGTATTTTGACGTATAGAATACAGCTTTAAGACATTAAATTTCATTAACCACTAACGCTTTAAGGTTTAGTGCCTTTTTGTGGTCACTCTTTTATCAACTTTATTTTAATAATGAACTCATACAAAAAAGGAACTAATTTCGTCGGCTGGCTGACGTTTGCCATCACAGCGATTGTTCTATGCCTATCTGTAGAACGAACAGGCAGTCTTTGGGACTGTGGTGAATTCGTCTCAGGATGTTACAAACTCCAAGTTGTCCACCCGCCAGGTGCCCCTTTATTCTTGATGATTGGCAAAATGGCAACGGTCATTGGTCAGTTGTTTTCAAACGACCCCTCAGTGATAGCCTTTTCTGTCAACATCATGTCGGGCTTGTCTACGGCTTTAGCAGGGATGTTTGTTTGTTGGACAACGATGATTTTAGGCAAAATCGCCTTAACTGGTCGTGAGGAAGAACCTGATCAATCGCAATTTATCGCTTTAGCAGGTGCGGGTTTGGTCTCTGGTTTGTGTACGGCTTTTGCTTCTTCCATTTGGTTTTCCGCTGTTGAAGGTGAAGTTTATGCGATGTCAACGATGTTTACAACTTTAACGTTGTGGGCAATGATAAAATGGTACAATCAACCTGATACACACGAAGCTGATCGTTGGATGCTTGTTTCAGTCTATGCAGCAGCCCTCAGTATTGGTGTCCACTTATTGAGTTTGTTGACTTTCCCGGCTTTGGCTTTGTTTTACTATTTCAAAAAAACGGAAAAACCGACGTGGAAAGGGATGCTTGTTGCAGGCGTTATCGGTGTTCTATCTATAACTATATTGCAAACTCTCATTATTACAGGCATTCCTGCTTTGTGGGGTATGCTCGAAATTTTCTGCGTCAATTCATTGGGTTTACCGTTCACTATTCCAAGTTTGATATTGACATTGGGCGTTATCGGCGGCTTGACTTATTGGGGATTGCGTTTGGCGCACCGTCGTTCTAATGCCACTTTACAGAATATCATCTTAGGTTTGGCATTTTCTGCCATTGGTTTTTCTTCTATCGGTATGGTTTTGTTGCGTGCGAACGCCAATCCACCAATCAATATGAACAACCCAAGTGACCCGATTCGCGTCATTCCTTACCTCAATCGTGAGCAATACGGCGAACGTCCTCTGCTTTTTGGTCCGCAATTCAATGCGAAACCGAGTGGTCAAGAAACGGCTGACCGTTATGGACGTGTAGGAGACGAATACAAAGTTGTTGACCGCAAAACGGATTACACTTTTGACCCCGCAGACAAAGTATTTTTCCCGCGTATGGGTCACTATGAAAGTGATCGTTCCCCTTATTATAAAATTTGGATGGATGTACCCCAACAGCAAGAAGTGGGCAGTGACCGACCAAATACCTTCGACAACTGGTCATTTTTCTTCCGCTATCAAGTCGGATGGATGTATGTCCGATACTTTATGTGGAATTTTGCAGGACGACAGAACTTCGACCAAGGCTTCGGCGGTTGGGACAAATCGAAAGGCAATTGGGAGTCGGGCATTGGTTTCCTTGATAAATGGCGGCTTTTTGACTATAAAGATGCGCCGAGTTGGATAAAGGATGACCCTTCGCGCAACCATTATTTCCTTTTGCCTTTACTCTTCGGTTTGTTTGGTTTGGTATGGCATTATGGTCGTCGACGCTACGATATGTTAGGACTTTTAGCTTTGTTCATCATTACAGGTATTGGCATTATTGTGTATACAAATGAACCGCCCAACGAACCGCGCGAGCGTGACTACGTTATCGTCGGTTCAATTTTCACCTTTGCGATATGGATAGGCATGGGGGTACTCGCCGTTTATGAGTTGCTGAAAGACTTTAAGCTGTCATCGCGTCTCGCCGCACCTTTGGCAAGTGCGCTGGTTCTCATCGCACCGATATTGATGGGTACGCAAAATTTTGACGACCACAGCCGTGCAAAACACACTGCTGCAAGGGATTACGCCAATAATTTTTTACAATCTGTCGATAAAAACGCCATCATTTTTACTTATGGTGACAACGATACTTATCCGCTTTGGTATGCTCAAGAGGTGGAAGGCATTCGCCGAGATGTGCGTGTTGTCAACTTATCGTTGATAGCCGTGGATTGGTATATTGACGGCTTGCGCCGAAAAGTTAACGAATCGCCTGCCGTCAAAATGACTGTACCACAAGATGCAGTTCGAGGTATGTTGCGGAATCAATTACCGATTCAAAATGGTGAAAACGAGATGAGTGTCACCGATTTGATGAAGTTCTTAGGCGAAAACCATCCTATTCCGACGCAAGGCTATACGTTTGAGTCTTACGCCCCTACGCATAAGATTTTTATACCTATTAATAAAGAAGTAGCTATCAAAAATGGCATTATTTCGCAACAAGACACAGGTGTATTGGATAGAGTGTCATTCACTTTGCCTGGCAACTACATCATCAAAGACGATTTGGCAATCTTAGACATCATCGCTAACAATGCCAATGAGCGTCCGATTTATTGGGCGGTTACGTGTCGTCCTGAAAAAATGGAAGGGCTTGATGACTATATGCAGTTGGAAGGTTTGGCATCTCGTTTCATCCCGATTAAGTCACAAAGCGAGCGGTCATTTGGCATCATCGGCAATGGTCGTGTCGCAACAGATACCGTCTTTAACCGCATCATGACTAAATTCCGTTGGGGTAATTTTGATAAAGAAAAGACTTTTATCTCTAAATACTATCAACCGAGCGTTCAGACGACACAATTTGTCATATTGCGCAGTGCTATGGAAATGATTCGTACGGGTCAAAAAGATAAAGCAGCCTTGTTGGTTGACAAGATGTTTGAAGGTTTCCCTAATATGAATTTTCCTTATGGTTCGCAAACAATGTATTACCTCGATGCTTACGTCCAAGCGGGTGCGTATGAAAAAGCGAAAAAACACATCAGCATCTTAGCCGATAATTTGGCAGCCAATTTGAAGTTCTATAACTCATTGAGTCAAGAAGATCGCATGGCTACTTTTGGTCAAGACTATCAAAGCGATATGCAAACCAAAGACCAACTCATTGCGCTCGTCACGCGTGCAGGAGACATGGCTTTGAAAGATGAATTGGAGAAAAAATTTGGGGCTTATCAAGTACAGCCGGGGTTGAAATAGACCCCCTCAGTATTTTTTATAAAAAACGCCTTGTTCCGATTTATTGGAATGAGGCGTTTTTCGTTATATTTAAAACCGCACCGTCACCATGCCCTTCAAAAAGAACGGCGTACCAGGCGTAAAATGAATTTCCTCAACACTATTTTTTTCGTTCTTTAGACGTGATTCAGTCGCAAATTGTGTTTCATTCCAAGCAGAATTGAACAAATTTTCAACAGCAACGCCAATATTTAAGTTTTTCCATTGATAATTCACATTCGCATCATTGATGAAATAGCCTTTGGCAACGATGGAATTATCTTCATTGGCAGGACGACTTTTCATATAACGGAACTTATAACTGCCCGTCCAACTGCCGCGTTGAAAACTCACACCGCTTGTTGTTGTAAAATCGGGCGCAAGCGGAATATAATTCACACCTTTTTCACCTTCAAGACTGCGTGCCAAAGTATAGTTCGCATCGCCGTTAAAGAAGACCCCCTCAGTAATTTGATACCGTAAGCCTATATCAATGCCTTGTCTGTGCGTTTTGCCGCTCGGTTCGACGACGCCTTCATCACCGACATAGACGAATTCTTGTTCCAAATACAAAGACCATAAGGCGGCATTGACAAATAAACGCGGCATTGGTTTCCAAACCAAACCCAAATCAGCACTATAAGCAGCAGGTAAAATACTTTGTCCATTTTGAGCCACGACAACACGGGTATCATTTGAATGAAAACCTTTACCCATTTTCAAGTAATATTGCAAATTTCTATTCGGATTATAAGCAAAATTGAGCTTTGGACTTAAAATCGGTTTCCGAACGGTTTGCGTTTTGTAAGTCGTCGCCAAATCGTCATTATAACCAAAAGAAAAATAATCCAATCGCAAGGCAGGATTTATCATCCATTTTCCAAAATTATATTCAGCATTGGCATAGCTAAATGCATTCGTTTCTGTGATGTCACCTAATTTCAAGGCATCGAGAACGGTTTTGCGATTAAGTGTATGCGATAGCTCAACACCTTTACTTTCATCGGTTCGCAAACCTGCACCAAATTGAAAATCTAATTCATGTTTGCCTAAGGCAATTGTTGTGTTGTATTCGCTTTGTAAACCATAAATCGTACGATTTTCCTTTTGTTTTATTTGATCACCATTTATGGAATCTTTCAGAAAGAAAGTAAAATTGGAGTATAATTCAAAGGCATATTGACTGAAATAAGCCGTTGTTTTCACAAAACTATTATTGTCAATCCGTTTATTGAATTGAAAATTGACGTTTGAACGCTGCGTATTACCCCCCTCAGTATCGTCGATAGAACCGAAGCGGGAAACCAATCCTGCATCAACGGCGCGTTGCGGAATCTGTCCCGAAGCATCCCATTTACTTTTGAAAGTTGAAGCAGAAAATACGATTTTATCTTGATTAGGTAAAATAGCACTGTATTTACCCATGATATTCAAGCGATTAAAATTTTGAGGCGATTGAAAAGGTCCATTAGTCGCTAAATATTCTGTTGCGATATAAGCATTTTTATTATTATCGCCGTCCAATAATTTGAATAAACCAACCGTCCGCAAGGTATTGAATTGCCCGGCTTCAAAAGTCACCGCGCTGTTTTCCAATTTGTCTTTTGTTGAAAAACCGACATAACCCGCCGTTGTGAAATTGCCTTTGTCGGCGTAATAAGTGCCTTTGCCAAAATCTACTTTACCAACGGTTTCAGGTATCAAAAAGTGCAAATCCGCATAGCCTTGTCCGTGTGCATGTGAAACCATATTGACGGGCATACCGTCCACTGTAATATTAATATCCGTGCCATGGTCGAGGTCGAAGCCGCGTAAAAACATCTGTTCTGCTTTACCGCCGCCCGCGTGTTGCCCGATAAACAAACCTGGGACTTTTCTTAAAATCTCTTGTGATGAATTGACAGGATTGAGTTTAATATCTATATCTGAAATGATATTTGATGACTTAGGCGAGGCATTAACGGTTAGTTCATCTAAAGCGAAAAACGTTTTGTTGAGCATAATTTGCAAAGGCGTCTGCACATCTTTTACAACAAAATAGCGTGATGCGTAGCCCAAAAGACCAATTTTGAGCGTATCACCCTTGTTTGTTTGATTAATATTGAAAAAACCAACCTCGTTTGTGTGCGCATGACTGTTGGTTTTGAGGTTGAGAATGTAAGCCGCTTCCAATGGTTTTTTGGCTTCGTCAACGATGGTTCCAATTATATTTTGACTGTACATAGAAACGGAAAGGAGTAGCGTAAGGCAGAGTAAAAGTGGTTTCATAAAAGTTATTTTTTGTTTATAAATGAAGAAAATACTGAGGGGGGGCTTTGACGCACCGTCTGACTCCATTTACGAAACAAAACTTGAGTTGGATTTTATAAGCCATTTTTGTTACAAACTAAATAAAGAACCAGAAAAAATGACCTTCAAAGTTTAACAACAGTTCTCATCATTCAAACTAAAGTATAATAATCGAACCCCCCCTCAGTACCGATGGCATTTCCGTAGCCGTTTATGACCTTTTTGACGCGTTCAGCAGTTAAAGTTTGGGCATAATCTTCCATTTCGATTAAGATAAATGTCCGATTACCCCCGTCGGCTTTATTACAATTTAGGACAGCATGAGCCGTTGTTCCACTTCCTGCAAAACTATCGAGAATGAGGTCATTAGAATGGGTATTTGTTGACATTTGGACGATGCGTTCTATCAAACGCGTGGGTTTAGGCGTTGAAAAGAAATCGGTTAATTCAAATTTTTTGAGCTCTGCATTGGCTTCGTGATTGTGTCCAACTTCATCATAAAACCAAATGGTTTTAGGCGTAACGCCTTTTTTTACCTCTGATAAAAAAGACTTTTTAGCAGGCACATTGTTCCCTTTTGCACCAAACCAAATGCAGTTTTTGGACACATCTTCCAAAAAACGGTTTTTAGAATACATCCAACTCCGACCATTGGGCGGCAAAACAATTTTTCCACCAGGCGTTTCAATTGGATAAATATAGTCTTTTGAAGGGGTTTTAACGGTCAAAGGTGTGGCTTTCCAAACACCTCTGGGGTCATTGTCGGGATTTCTATAAGCGGAGAGTTGTTTCTCATTTCTACCTAACAGATTAATGAGCAACTTCGTTTTATTTTTCGCATAACAAATAATGAAGTCATGTGTATCTGATAAAAATTTAGCATCGTTGCTCTGCGTATATTTTTTTTGCCAAATGATGTTGTTAACAAAGTTTTGTTCCCCAAATATTTCATCCATTACAAGTCTTAGATGGGCTTGTTCTGTATCGTCAATTGAAATAAAAATAGCCCCATCGGCAGCGAGTAATTGATGCAACAATTTCAAGCGTGGATACATCATGCACAACCATTTGTCGTGTTTGTCTAAATCATCACCCGCTTTACCCACTACTTTATTTAACCATTCATTCAATTTTGGGTCATTTACGTTGTCGTTATACACCCACCCTTCATTGCCTGTATTATAAGGCGGGTCAATGTAAATACACTTAATTTTTGCTTCGTATAGCCCCAAAAGTGACTTTAAAGCTTCCAGGTTATCGCCATGAATGATTTTATTGCCGTTTTCGGTTTCCGAATCACAGAGCGTTCCTTTGTGAAATCCATATTGGTGGTTCAAGGTGCGAAAAGGCACATCGCGATCGTGGTGTATGACTTTATCTTTACCAATCCAAGTGAGTTTGGGCATAGCATGAGCGTTGAAAAATAATTATAAGTTAATCCAGTGTAAACGCAAAGGAAAGAAAAATTTAACCAATCATTCGGAGATACTTTCCCTAAAATTAAACCCAAAAAAAAGGGAGTCACGAATGTGACTTCCCCTCAACTTAGAATGTATGAAAAAACCTTACTTACTTATTCTTTGAATGGATATTATATCAGGCAAAATTGCCCCCAATCATTATTTCGTTATACAATTTGTGTAAACAGGTGTATTTCCAATAAATAGTCTTAGACGATTCAAACGCAATTCTGAGTCCCTTTACCCCATCAAAAATACCTAATTTTAAGATAAAAATGCTAAAAAACTTAAAAAATACTTTCAAAAGCATTAACCCTAAATTTATATTTTTACCCTTTGAAAACATATCTTTTGCGCCCAAAGTTGCATATTTTCTCATTTTATTATCATATTGTTCAAATGAACTGTAAGTAAAGTGAAGTAAATCACTTGAAAGAGGTGTTATGGCACCTTGATAGACCAATCGTTCATGCACCAAGTGATCAGACCAATAAGCCTCCTGCTTAGGGAATAAGCGTATTTTTGCATCAGGATACCAGCCCGAAAATCGAATAGCTTTTTGACCAATATGGTTAAGCCGCGGCATCATATATGACCCCCTCAGTATCTGTTTGTTTTTGAGAATCTCGAATCGTAATTTTTCTGACAACACCTCATCCGCATCGAGCGACAGAATGTAAGGGTATTGTGCTATGTTATTTCCATAGTTCTTTGTCGCGCCATATCCTGCCCACGCTCGAGAGATAAATGTCAAATTGTCATAAGAGCGGCATAAATCTTCAGTTTTGTCGGTACTAAATGCATCAATGACAATAACTTCATCAACAACATTTTGTAAAGAATCAAGACAACGCTTAATATTGCTTTCTTCGTTTTTTGTGATGATTACAGCTGAAATTTTCATTATTTAGGCTTTTATTTTTCTAAACCGAATACATGACTACACGCACCGTTATTAAAATCGGTTGCGTTACTTTTTGTCAGAAAACTATGACATTATAAATGATGCTTTTCTACGCATTCATTTTTGTCCCAACGCTATCCATAGACTAAAAACATTCTAAAAAAGTTTAATGGTTAGGAAAGTTTAATCATTAAATCTTTCATTCTAAGGTTGTTATCAAATGTATCTTTGTCTTTTATGTTCTTTAAACAAAGCGAAAAATGACAAATTCCGAAAATATAGACCTTTCTAAAGCCCTGAATGAAGTACAAGATTTGTACTATAATGCACCCGTTGGGTATCATTCGATAGACAAAACAGGGCTTATTACGCGGATAAATAACATTCATTTGGCATGGTTGGGCTATACAAGGGAAGAAGTGGAAGGCAAAATGAATGTCAGAGCATTGCTTTTAGAGGATGCTCAAAAACGTTTTGAAGCACAATTCGAACGACTGAAACAACAAGGTCATCATGAAAATATTGAAATATATCTCAAACGGAAAGACGGTTCAGTTTTTCCAGTTCTCCTCAATACGTCTGTCATTTATGATGAAAATAAGCAGTTTGTGTCAACTCGAACTGTGATTTGGAATATGACCGAAAAGAAAAAACTGGAAGAAACCGTCCGTAAAACATCAGAAGCCTTATATCAAGCCAACCAAGATAAAACGCGATTCATTGGCATGGCTTCCCATGACTTGCAAAATCCCATAACAGCTATTTCGATGGCTGTTGAGTTACTTCAAAAAACGGGTTCAAACTTAACGGCTATGCAGAAAAAATTGCTCGTTAATATGCAGGCTTCGGCTGAACGGATGCACTATCTCGTCACTGATATGCTGAACCTCAATCGTATTGAACGCGGTGTGATTAGCGACGATTTTCGCGAAGTCAATCTCAAATCTTATATCTGGGATATAGTGAATCGTTTTCATATTTTTGCAAGCCGAAAAAATATCATTATTCGACAGGATATTGACGACAAAGAAGACTGGCGATTTATCACTGAACCCAATTATTTGATTCAAATACTTGAAAACCTCATTTCAAATGCCATCAAATATTCTCATAAAGGTAAAATAATCACAGTGTCGTTGAGAAAGAACAATGAAGGCATACAAATCATTATTGCCGATGAAGGGCAGGGCTTCAAACTTGAAGATATACCGAATCTATATAAACGATTTCAACAATTATCGGCTCGACCGACGGCGGGTGAAGCCTCCACAGGTTTAGGACTTTCTGTTGTTAAAGAATATGTGGAAATACTGAGGGGGTATATTTCATGTGACAGTGAGTGGGGTAAAGGGGCTACTTTTACGGTTTCGCTTCCCTTTATGCCGCATTAAAGTAGATTTATCTTTGTTTGGCATCATCTAATTCAGCGAAAATAGCCACGACTTCTGCGTGCGGATACTCAAGGATATCAGCAATCTTTTCAGCAGAAAAACCTATTTTCCGCATATTTTTGATGGTGGTTTTTCTTTCTTTAAGTAATGCGGATTCTCTTTCTTTAAGCATTGTTGCTTCCATTTCCTTAAACATTGTTGCCTCCATTTCTTTAAACTTAGCTTCTCTTAACAGGACTTCTTCTTGAGCTTGTCTAATAAGAATTTCAGTAATACCCATATTCTTTTCAAATTTTATTAGTTCGTCAAATTTTTCTCCAAAATTAAGGCTATTTCATTTTTTCTTTCAAATATTATGATTTTTTATGTATAAATATTGTTTTAAAAAACATATTGTTTTAAATTAATAATCCAACAACAAACCCAATGCCTCGCCAACTTTTTCAATTGAAGGCATCATCGCCCGTTCCAACACTTCGTTTAAAGGAATCGCGGGCATATTGACCGCACCGATTGTCCGCACAGGCGCGTCGAGTCCCTCAAAGCATTGCTCTTGAATACGACCTGCTAAACTTTGAGCAAATGAAGGATTAACGGCTTCTTCGGTCACCACCAAACAACGTCCATGCTTTTTGACGGTTTCAAAAATCAAGGCTTCATCAAGAGGGAATAATGTCCTCAAATCCAAAATCTCAATCCTTCCTTTATACGCTTTAGCGGCATTCAAAGCCCAATGAACACCCATGCCATAAGTGACCACAACGAGAGATTTTCCTTTCACAACACATTCATTATCAGCTTTTAAAGTAATATTGGCTTTGCCAAAAGGGAGTACATAATCGGCATCAGGTTCAATCGTTTTAGCCCCCTCAGTACCTTTTACTTTTGACCAATACAAACCCTTATGTTCAAAAATTATACAAGGGTTAGGGTCATAATAAGCCGCTTTGAGCAAACCTTTTAAGTCTGCACCATTGCTTGGATAGGCGATTTTTAAGCCTCGAATGGCGGTTATCAAAGTCTCAACGCTACTCGAATGATACGGTCCACCACTGCCATAAGCCCCAATCGGCACCCGCAACACCATCGAAACAGGAAATTTACCATTCGACAAATAGCATGAACGACTCACTTCTGTAAACAATTGATTGATGCCAGGGAAAATATAATCCGCAAATTGTACTTCCACAATCGGCTTTAAGCCCACAGCCGACATACCTACCGTAGAACCAACGATAAACGCCTCTTGAATTGGCGTATTAAACACCCGTTCGTCGCCAAATTTTTCTGCCAATGTTGCCGCTTCGCGGAAAACGCCGCCCAAACGACGACCCACATCTTGGCCATAAAACAAACATTCTTTGTGCTGACTCATCAATTCCTCAATGGCATGAAGGGCAGCGTCTACCATAACGGTTGGCTTGCCGATGCCGCCAGAGTATTCGGTTTGGGCGTCCGTTTTAGCGATTTGAGGGACTCTTTCACCTCGTTCTTCAAGTATGGGAGTTGGCGCAAAATCATGAGTCAATAAATCATCGGGCGTAGGGTCGGCTGCCGCTTTTGCTGTTTCAAAATCATTGATAACCAATGTTTTAACTTCGTTATCAATGTCCAAAAGGTCCCCCTCAGTAAAATTCGCATCCAGCATCATTTGGCGCAAACGCGGGTAAGGGTCGCGAGAAAAATGCTCTTCTAAATCGTCTCGATACCATTCTTTTCGTACACCAGACGTATGATGCGTCAACAAAGGGACTTTGGCATGTATCAAAAAAGGTCGTCTTTCACGCCTAATGATGTCAATAACTTCGTTAAAAGTAGCATAACATTCTGCAAAATCTGCCCCATCTATGCGTCTTGTTTCAAGTCCGTTGAAGCCTTGCGCATAAAAAGCAGCGTCCTGTGCGCGGGTCTCAGCTGCATTAGCAGAAATATCCCAACCATTGTCTTGAACCAAATACAAAATAGGTAATTTTTTCAAAACCGCCATTTGAAACGCTTCCGAAACCTCCCCCTCAGTAATAGAGGCATCGCCGAACGAACAAACGACAATCGGTTTTTCATCATCATTTTTATTGCTCAAACCAACAGCTTCCTTGTAAGCAATGCCCAAAGCTGCCCCTGTCATGGGTATCGCTTGCATACCTGTTGCTGCGGAAAGGTGGGGAATCGTTGGTTTGTCAATATCGTTTAGGCTGGTATGACAATAATATTGGCGACCACCTGAAAACGGATCGTCGCGTTTAGCCATCAATTGCAACATCATATCCAAAGGCGTAGAACCAATGGCGAGCATCATCGCATCGTCTCGATAGTAAGGACCGAGCACATCTTGCGGCAGCAGTTGCATGCCTAAGGCAACTTGCACGGCTTCATGTCCTCGAGAAACAGCATGAACGTATTTGGATACAAAACGGAAGTTTTCTTCATACGTTTCTGCCATCGTTTTAGCGGTGACGACGAGATAGTAACCCCTCAGTAAAACGTCGGTGGAAATAGGAATAGATAGTTGTTGGGTTTCTAATTCTAACATTTATTTTTATAATTTGGTTAGGTGAATGCTTAATTCTTACTTTGATATGCCTAAAATTTATAGCAAAAGTAGATTTTTTCCCTTCAAAAATTTACAAATAACTATATCTCTACAAAAATGCCCTACTGAAAAACATTCAGTAGGGCAGTACCTAAAAAGAATTCAAAAATAATTAATGTTAATTTTTGATGACTTTTTCTGTAAAGAGTGTGTGGTGATTGTTTTTTAATTGTACAAAATAAATGCCGTTTGGTATATTGTTGACAGATAAATTCACTTGATTAGACCCCCTCAGTATATCTGTCTTTTTTGACAAAATGGGGCGACCCAATAGGTCTAAAATGACCACTTGTGCCTCAAAAGCATCGTTGCTATCAAAAACCACATTCACCGCATCTGCTATTGGATTAGGGAATATTTTTACCGAAAGCTGCTCGCCATTGAGGTCAAAAGTGCCATTGGCTAAACATTCTTGAACTAAAACATCGGCAATTTGTCCTCTAATTTCACCCGTCGGATTGGCTACTGTGTGGAAATTGTAATAACTTAATCCATTGACAATAGAGTCCATCAAAGTAGGAACGGTCGTGGTATTAAAACCAACACCAGCATTACCATTTGAGGAAAGAGCATTGCCAGAAAGAAAAGTATTTAGACTGATACTAACGGGTCCCATAACACCTTTTGCGCCTTTATGAATGTGTGCACCATTGGCATTCGAACTCAAACCATTGGTCACAACATCAAAATAAGCATCGGCTCTATCACGAGAGATGGAGGCATAACCCGCGCCCGAAGCTGCCGTTGTTACAGGTGGGGTTTCTTGACCACCACACAAGTTCGCTACCAAACCTGTCCGAATTATTGATAAAACTTGTCCCCTAATTTCACCACCAGTATTAGCTGTCGTATGAAAGTTGGCATAAATACTGTCTTTCAATAAACCACTAATTAAAGAAGGTGTAAGCGCAACTTTGCCTGCATATAAATTAGGAGACGATGCACCGACTGCTGTCAATGACACCAAAACATTGCCACTAACACCCGCTACACCGCCGTGAAAATGGGCATTCGTAGGGGTTAAACCAGTCACTTGTATGGCATAATCAAGTGTATCGAGTGTTGGACGAATAAGAGCATACATAGCACCTGATGCTGTGGTCGTGATGGCAGGGATTTCTTGCGCCCCGCTCAGTAAACCATCAAAGCCAATGCCATCGCCTGCATAAAAGACTTGACCTCGGATTTCGCCATTCATATTGGCTTCTGTGTGGATGTTAAGGTATAACTTATTATTTACCAAACTATCAAAAATGGCATTTGTAACATCCACTGTACCCGTTAAAGTATTACCAACGAATGTCAATGGCAAGGCAACTACACCACTTCTACCAACTGCCCCAAAATGCAAATGCGAACCCGTAATGGGACCCGACAAGCCATTTGCAACGATTTTATAAGTGATTTTGCCCGTCACCCTTGAAACCATAAAGCTGCCTATGGCAGTTGCTGGTGTGGTAATAGCAGGAACTTCTTGCGCACCATTGGCAAATGCTGTAAATAAGTAATCCGTTTCAAAAACCATTTGGCCCCGAATCTCACCGCCTGGGTTTGCTGCTGTGTGAACGTTAAAATACACACTGTCTTCCATAAAATCGGAAAGTTGGGCATTTGTCAGCGTTGTTTTGACGTAAATACGATTACCTCGAACGCTTGTTAAAAAATTAGTGAAAGCACCACCAATCGCACCCTCAACGCCTTTGTGGAAATGGCAGTTAGTCACTGGACCGCTCAAACTGTCAAAAACGCCGTTGATTGTCACTTCATTGCCTACTACCACGGCAGTCACGAGCCCTTTGGCTTTGGTATTGACGGCAGGAACTTCACTGGCTCCGCTCAAACGGGCTGTAAACAAGAGTTTTCCGTTACGTTGTGCTGGTAATAATTGTGTACATAATACAAAAAGGAAAAGGAATAATGTGTAATGTTTCTTCATTTGAAGTGATTTATTTGATTTAAAATAATGTTTTTTAGTAAGACAAAAAGTATTCTTTTTGAACTACGACAATAACATGAGGGAGGTTTTCTCCATGCGTATTTTTTTTCGATATTGTTTAGAAAAAATACTCCCCTCAGTATAAGAGCTATTTTTTGACATGAAAAAGCTAATTTTGCGCCGCCTATTCATTATCATTCATAAACCCATACAAACGTAACATTCTTATGGCAGGAAATACATTTGGACAAGCCTTTCGCATCACCACTTTTGGGGAATCACATGGTGTCGCCATCGGTGTCATTGTTGACGGTTGCCCCGCTGGTGTGCCCATTGACGAAACTTTTATCCAACAAGAATTGGATCGCCGTCGTCCAGGGCAATCTAAAATCGTTACACAGCGCAACGAATCGGACAGTGCGCAAATACTGAGTGGTGTCTTTGAAGGCAAAAGCACAGGGCATCCTATTGCCTTAGTTATTTATAACGAAGACCAACGCTCCAACGATTATAGCCATATTGCTGATAAATTTCGTCCCAGTCATGCCGATTTCACCTATCAATCGAAATATGGACATCGGGATTATCGTGGCGGTGGTCGTTCGTCTGCCCGTGAGACGGCGGCACGTGTTGCAGGTGGCGCAATTGCCAAAATGATGCTGCATACTGAGGGGGTATCCGTCAATGCTTATGTGAGTCAAGTTGGTTCTTTGAAAACAGAAAAGCCTTATAATTTATTGGATTTCAATGAGATAGAAACAACGCCTGTGCGATGTCCTGACCTTGATATGGCTGAAAAAATGATTGCCTTGATTCAAGAAGTTAAAAAGGCAGGGGACACAATTGGTGGCGTAACGACGTGTGTGATTAAAGGTTGTCCTGTCGGTTTGGGCGAACCTGCCTTTGATAAACTCCATGCCGATTTAGCAAAAGCGATGTTATCTATCAATGCGTCAAAAGGTTTTGAATATGGTTCAGGCTTCGACGGTGTGGCAATGCGTGGTTCACAGCACAACGATGCTTTTTATACTGAGGGGGGTAAAGTGAAGACTAAGACGAACCATTCAGGCGGCATCCAAGGCGGTATAAGTAATGGCGAAGACATTTATTTTCGGGTTGCTTTCAAACCTGTGGCAACCATTATTACGGCTCAAGAATCGGTGAATATGGCAGGTGAATCTGTTGAAGTAATTGGACGAGGGCGGCATGACCCTTGCGTTTTGCCCCGTGCTGTGCCTATCGTGGAAGCTATGGCGGCGATGGTGGTGGCAGACCATTTTTTGAGGAATAAAATGGCAAAAGTTTAAAAAAATAAAAAGTTGACATAAAACTGCTTGCGATTGAGAGAAATAAGTTTGTATTTATTCTCTGAAAAGGTTTAAACACAATAAAGATAAGAATCCAGAAAAACGGCATCCCGTTTGCATGGGTTGCTTTTACATTCTTTAATACAAACTTACTATCTTATCATGAAAAAATGTTTCCTATCTTTTTTGATACACACTTGCTGTATCATCACTGTTATGTTTGCGCAAAAGCAACTCCAAGGCGGTCTCTATTTTGGTGGCATAAACTATGAGGGCGATTTAGCCCCCAGTTCTTTAGTTGTCAGTCTATCAGAAACGCACTTGGATGTTGGGGGTTTTATCTATCTAAAAACGAACGATTGGCTGGCTTTAAAAATCAACTATCATCATGGTACGCTGAGTGGAACAGATGCCAAAGCCCATGATGAAGGTCGTAGAGACAGAAATTTACATTTTAAGTCCCCACTCGATGAATTGAGTGTATCGGGTGTTTTTTTTTATCCCCACAAATTTCAAAAGAAAAGCTTATTTAAACCCTTTGTCACATTGGGGATGGGTGCTTTCCGATTTAATCCACAAGCCAATTTGAATGGCAAATGGTATGATTTACAACCCCTCAGTACAGAAGGACAGGGATTGAAAAATTACCCCAGTCGAAAGCCTTACAGCAGACTGCAAATCTGTTTCCCGATGGGTATAGGTACCCAAATGGCTTTAAATAGGCGCGTGAATCTGACCTTTGAATTTTCTTTCCGTAAAACGCTAACCGATTATATAGATGATGTCAGTACCACTTATGTTTCGTTGGAGGATTTGACTAAAGAAAGGGGAGATATAGCGGCTACTTTGTCAAATAGGACATTATTAAATAATTCGAGGCTGCCAGGTTTCAATGGTATGAGACGTGGAGATTCTAAAAATAAGGATTGGTATGTCATCGGCTCGGTTGGCTTTGTTGTCAATATTTTAGGAAATAGCGCAAAAGACAATTTGTAAACTACTGTACAGTAAAAAGTTATAATATGAAAAAAGAGTATGAAGGTTGCATACATTTAGTTGATGAAAAAAGATGCAAAGCAAACCGACATAC
>JAYTUQ010000285.1:0-5497 GCA_043744455.1 Saprospiraceae bacterium
TCCGCCGCTACAAAATGTGCCAAGCCTACGGCTTTTTTTAAACCAAAACAACCAATCTTCTTGGCGGTTTTATTACCATAAGTTTACGGCGAACATCAAAATTTCAAAAATTTCCTTAATCTGGGTTGTTTGAAAAAGATTAGGGAAATTTTTGAAATCTCCCTAATCTGGGTTTAAGAAGAATGCGACTATTTTTCAGCCCAATAATCCAATACCAAAACTTTATCCAAATGTGGCGTCAAAACAGCCCCAAATGCCTTATGGTCGGGATGCGGGAGATAGACTGCTCTATCAGCTTCGGACGCAAAAGTGAGGAAAAAGCAATGTGTAAAACCTTGCGCGAGGTTTTCAGGACTGTTGTTTGTGCCCCATTCAAAGGATTTAATTTCTTTGATTTTTGACGGTAAGGCTTTAAACGCCGCTTCTACTTTTTGAATATCAGCGGTGCTTGTGTTGTCTTTAAATTTGAACATAACGACGTGGCGCAGTTGTTTTTGCCCCCCCTCAGTATTAGACGCTGTGGGTTGACACGCGAGCATCATAGTTGTCAATAAAAGTAAAAATGATAATGATTTCATAATAAATATTTTAAGTGTTTGGTGTATTGTTTTTCGGAACTATATACTTTATGGTTCCGATATTGTGAAAAATGCCCCGCATAAACGGATTACGCGAGGCATTTTTATTCCTAATTATTGTTTTTTAGTTAATATACTGAGGGGGTGTATTAATAACCCGCATTTTGTGGGAAGGCTGTTCCACCACCTTCTGTACGGTCAATTTGTGCTTGCGGAATCGGACGAACATTGTGGAAGTCTTTGATGTTTGGTGCAGCTTGTGGATTGTACAATTTAACCCGTTCCACCAATTTGCCCCAACGTTTCAAGTCTAACCAACGAACTTGTTCACCCACCAATTCGCGGGCACGTTCCTCTATGATAAAATCCATAGATAATTGTGCATCTGTGATGAGCATGGCTGCTTCTTTGCCGGGCCATGCTGCACGTTGACGTACTTTATTGATAGCGGATAAAGCCTCTGGTCTTTTACCCAACAATAATTGTGCTTCAGCCAACAACAAATAAGTATCGGCTAAACGGAAGACGAAATAATCGCGGCTGCCTTGCTCATACGTTCTATCTGGACGTTTTGTATCAAAAAACTTCTGCAATGTTGGAAACAAGGCTTCGTCATAACGGCTTGGCACCAATACTTGATATTTTCTAGTGGCACGTTCCGCCGTAGTCATTTCAAAACCTGGAATCCATATTGTTGTGTCCCCTGTTTTGAATGTCAATGACGTTTTTGAGTTGTCAAAAAGATTGGTAAAAGTACCTGGGTTATTGGCCAACCATGTATCTCTAAATGTTTTTTTGTAACGAGAGTCATTCACACGTTCTCCAAATACTGTATTTAATAAGTAAGCTGTCGGACGTAAACGCTTGAAAGGACGGCCATAGAAAATGTCACGTATCATACCGGCTTGTACGTCATACTGCATACCGTAAAACAAGTGTAAGTTGTTGCCACCACCATTTGTTAGAGGGTCGGCGGTATATTGTACGGCAAAAACAACTTCGCTATTGATTTGGTTATTTTCATCAAAAACGCTGGCAAAATCAGGTAATAATGAAAAACCATAAGCTGTTGTATTGATAACATTTGACGCATAGGTCGCTGCTTTGCTGACATCGTCACCTGCTTTAGAAGTAGAATTACCTTTTGTCAAATAAACTCTTGCTAATAAATGCTCACAAGCGGGTTTTGTTGCCCGACCATAATCAGATGACTTACCTTTTGCTTCCAAATCAGGTAATGCTGCTTCAAGGTCGGCAAGGATGGCTTTGTACATATCCGCTTCAGTGGCTCTTGTCGCGATTTTTGTTGGCGCTAAAGTCTCTGTTAAGCGCAAATCAACACCCCCAAAATGTTGCAGCAAAAGGAAATAATAATGCCCACGAAGGAATTTTATCTCTGCAATACGTTGTTTTTTTAGCACGTCGGTAATACCTGTTACTTTCGGTGCTCTTTCGATAACGGCATTACAGGTGTTAATACCTCTGTACATTTCGTCCCAGATATTGTCAATATAGTTCACTGTGGGATTGAGCTGTGTGTCATAAAAGTGGAAGCCTTTGTAGCCACCGTCAGCACCTGTAGCATATATGTCGGTGCCATATTCCGTGAAGGTCAATCCTTGCTGTGTGCCGTAATAGTTTCTTAGAGAGGAATAAGCGGCGTTAACAGCATCGTTGAAACCTTTTGTTGTATTGATATAGTCATTACCAATACCAGAGACGACCGTTTCGTCAAGTACATCATTACACGATTGGCTCATAAAAAGCATAGCCAAAACGCCTAAAGTTGTTAATGTTTTTCTAAAATTAATATTTTTCATTTATAAAAAATTTAATATTTTTAATTAAAGTAAGTTTGATAGATAGATTTGTTTAAAATACTGAGGGGGTCGAAAACTGCCCTTGATTTTGTATTTTTTAAAATAAATCTGTTCTTTCAATTTAGAATTTAACATTTACGCCAACTGTAATAACTTTAGTTGCGGGCGTTATACCACCACCTGTGCTACTGCTTTCGTTAACTTCTGGGTCAACGCCATTGTATTTATCGCGGTATTCCGACCAAATTCTTGGTTGTTGAATACTTGAAAATACACGTAAAGATTCAACGCCTAATTTTTTAGTCAAATCAGATGGTAAAGTATAACCGAAGTTGATATTACGCAATTTCACGAATGAGCCGTCAAAATATAATAAAGTTGCGTTATTGACCGGGAATTCTTGGTCTTTATTGGGCTGCGGGAACGCATTGGTTGGATTGATAGGTGTCCAATAATCCACTTTTATTTGCTGATAACGACCTGCTAATTGGTTATTGTCTGAATGGAAAGCACTTCTGATTGTTTGACCAATACGCGCATATAAAATGAAAGAAAAGTCAAAACCTTTGTAGCTGAAACGGTTAGTGATACCACCACTCCAATCTGGAATTTCAGAACCTAAGAAAACGCGGTCGTCTGCATTGATTTTGCCATCAGCTACACCCGTCAATTTACCACTGGCATCTCTACCATTGTTGTCGTTGACTTTTATTTGACCCACGCGGCTACCATAAGCTTTGGCTTTGTCTGCCTCATCTAATTGCCAAATACCATCTTTTTTCAAGTCAAAAAATGCGGTCAATGGCTTACCAATAAACCATCTGTTGCCTAAGTCATCTACTTTACCATTGTACAAAGAAATGATAGATTCATTGTTTTTTGTAAAAACGATGTCAGAAGTCCATTTGAAACCACCTCTATCAACGTTCACCGTCGTGATGCTTAATTCAATACCCTTGTTTTGGGTTTCACCAACGTTACGTGTTACTTGGTTAAAACCGATTGAAGGCGGTAATTGGTCAGCCAACAATAAACTTGTTGTATTAACTTTGTAGGCTTCAATCGAACCGTAAACACGTCCTTTTAAGATACTGAAATCGATACCAATGTTTTGTGTTGTTGATTCTTCCCATTGCAAGTCTGGATTACTGATTGTATTCGGTCTATAACCAAAAGCTGCTGTGTTATTCCACGCATAAGCTGTTCGACTCAATAAACCTTGTGTTTGATAAGGCGCAACCGCTTGATTACCAACAGAACCATAGCTGAGACGTAGTTTTAAGATGTCAAGCCATTTCGAGCCTTTCAAAAAATCTTCGTTGGCAATATTCCAGCCCAAAGCGATGCCTGGGAAGTTACCATATTTCGTATTGACACCGAAAGGGCTTGCACCATCACGACGCAAAGTTGCTGTCAACAAATATTTTCCGTCATAATCATAGTTAAGACGACCCATATAAGAGTTAATTGTTCTTTCAACTAAAGTACTTCCAACACCTAATACTATACTGGCATTGCCTAAGTTGTGAAAGCCTTGCGTTTCAGCAGGAACACCTTGAACACTAACGTTGCTGAGCTGAAAATTATCTTTTTGAATAGAATGTAAGGCTGTTAAACCGAAATTGTGCTTACCAACAGATTTGTTATAATTAACAATATTTTCGAGCAACCAGTTGAAGCCAACTCTATCTTCCGTAGAAGCTAAAGCATCACCTCGTTTTCTCGCATTTGTTAAACTACCGACAAAACGACCATTACGCTGAATCGTAAAGTCAGGACCAAAGTTAACGCGATAGCTCAAGCCTTCCATGATTTTCAATTCAGCATAAAGGCTATTAAAAATTCTGTATCTCTTTTGCTCGTCAATTTGGGCACCCGGCACGATTTCAGCCAATGGATTTGTCAATAACGCATCATTGGTCGGTTCAAAAATGATATTGCCTAAGCTATCCCGCGCTTTACCCAATGGGTTTTGTTGTAACGTAAACCCATAAGGATTTAAGCTATTACCATTGCGAATGCTGTACATAGTGTAAGATGACAAGCCTACTTTCAAGTTTTCGTTGATTTTGTGGTCAATATTACCCCGTAATGACATACGCGTGTAGTCTAAACCATAAGAAATACCTTTGTCTCTGAAAAAGCTACCTGAAATGTAGAAAGCTGTCCTGTCATTACCGCCTTGTACACCCAAAGAGTGGTTTTGTTGAATCCCTTTTTGTAAAATCATACTTTGATAGTCTGTCGTCCGATTGTTGGCAATACCATCTAATTCTACTGCTTCGAATAATTTAGAATCGGCGAAAGCATCTGATTTACCAGTAGGTACTGGGTTACCAGCCGCATCTTTGTAAGTACTGCCAGCGGCAATGCCACGACGCGACTCACGAATGTATTCAGCAAATTCAGGACCTGTAAATAAGTTAATTTTGTCCAGCGCTTCAGTTGAACCAACATAGGTATCATAGCTGATAGTCGTTTTTTTCTGTCCACCTAAGCTACCTCTTTTAGTCGTAATCAAAATAACACCATTGGCACCACGTGCACCATAAATAGCCGTTGCTGTTGCATCTTTCAATATTTCCATTGAAGCTACATCATTCGGGTTAAGGTCTTCAAAACCACCTGATAAGGCGATACCGTCAACAACATAAAGAGGATCGTTGCTCGCTCTGAATGAACGGCGACCACGAACACGGATAGTAGGCACAGCACCTGGTTTACTACCCGACTGTGACACGTCAACACCCGCCACACGCCCTTGTAAGGCTTGCGCGACGTTGGTAATGGGCATTTCTGTAATTTGTTTTGCAGAAATTGACGAAATCGCGCCTGTCATTTGGCTTTTCTTTTGTGTTCCGTAGCCGACAACGACAAGTTCGTTTAGGGAAGAGCCTTCCGATAATTCGATATTTATCTCCGACTGATTATTAACCGCAACTTCTTGCGTGTTATAACCGACATAAGAAAAAACCAAAGTTGTGGCTTTAGTCGTTTTAGCAGTCAACGTATAGTTGCCATCTAAATCTGTTATCGCACCTTCTGTCGTTCCTTTCACAACGACACTGGCACCAACCAAAGGTTCACCTTTATCAGATG
>JAYTUQ010000286.1:0-1430 GCA_043744455.1 Saprospiraceae bacterium
TGTCTTGTCCTGAATTTAGTTGACTCCTAAAAGTGATTAAAATGGAAAAATCAGGAAAAAATCAGCGAAAACCGTACTATAGTTTGGTGTTAAAACGCCAAGTGGTACGAGACTACGAATCAGGTCTATACACGAAGGAAGCCCTCTCAGTCAAATATGGTATTTTAGGGAGCAATACGGTGTTAGAATGGCAAAAGAAATACAGTATCTTAGCGCATGAAAACGCAGGAAAAAAGCCACCTGCGGTAGTGAATGCAATGAAACGGAAGGGAAAAAAAGCAATAATCGAAGCCCAAAATGAGCCCAAGCCCCTACGGAGTGTGGAGCAGGATCGGATAAGCGAATTGGAAAAACAGTTGGCACAATCGCGTCAGCGGGAACAATTGTATCTACGGGTGATTGAGATGTCGAGTGAAGAAATAGGCGAAGACTTGTTAAAAAAAACTGGCATCGAGTTGTCAAAAGTGTTAGCGCAGAAGGATGGATAAGTATCCAACGGGCATGTTTGGTACTGGGTTACACGAAACAAGCCTATCACAAAAGGGAAAAAGAAGCGTCCGCCCGAGCGTTACAGGCTGCATCAGCGAAATCGTATGTGTTGGAAAAAGTATCCGAGATACGGGTTGAAATGCCCAGATTGGGCACCCGCAAGTTGTATCATTTATTGGAAGAGGACTTTGAGCAGTCTGATTTAAAAGTGGGACGAGATAAATTATTCTCGTTGTTGCGGTCATCTAACTTATTGATAGTCAAACGAAAGAAGTATGTACGGACAACGGATAGCAGCCAATGGCGGCGCGAGCACGCGAATTTAGTGGGCGATATGGTTCCAGAAAAGCCCGAAGAATTGCTGGTCTCAGACATTACCTATTTCGAGACAGAGCAAGGCACGGTGTATGGACATTTGGTAACAGACGGTTACTCGAAAAAAATCATGGGTTACAAAGTGTCTTACGATATGACAAAAGAGCGGACGATAGCGGCTTTCAATCAGGCGATGAAAAATCGGATTTATGACTATCCGGGTATTCATCATTCGGATAGAGGTTCGCAATACTGTTCGCCCGTCTATACGACCAATGCACAGAATCAGAATTATGAAATTAGCATGACTCAAGATGGCAGCCCGTATGACAACGCCGTGGCAGAGCGCATCAATGGTATCCTCAAAGATGAATTTGGACTGGGTGATAAGATGAAAAACTTAACAGAAGTAAAGAAGCGATTAGAACGAGCTGTGGACATTTACAATAATAAAAGACCGCATTGGAGTTGCCATCTATTGACACCCAATCAGATGCACCAACAGTGTGAACTACCCGTCATAACGTGGCGCAGTGAAAAGAAAAATGTATAAACTCTAAATTTGAGCAACCACAAAAATAAAAATACTTTTTTTCAAAAACGGTCAACTCTTTTTAGGACTATAC
>JAYTUQ010000287.1:0-5453 GCA_043744455.1 Saprospiraceae bacterium
TTTAAAAGGGCTAAAGCAACTCAATCTAAATATAAAATAAATTCATCATGAATTAGAAATATTCGTTTTATTCCTAATTTAACAAAGTCAAGATAATTAGAAAAAAATAACAATTAAATATATATAAATGGATTTATTTGACTCAATTTTTGGTGATAAACAGCATAAAGTACTAATACCGCTTCGTATTCAAGCAGGTGAAAATTTCAAAAAAATATTGCTTGTGTTAGGAATAAGTAGTTTTCGGTTTCAAGTTGGAGACGAAGACGGTGAAAATACTGAAAGGCTTTTTCTGATAAGTAATATTCGAAATAACCCAGATGTACAGGGATTTGTAGATGAATCGCTTACCAAACCTCATACTGCACAAAATTTAATGTCTATTGGCTTTAAGCAAATTGTTATATTGATTGAAAATAGAAGAATTATTGAAAATATTTATGAGTTAAAAGATTACGCAAAATGAAAAAATTTGACCTCAATATTGAAAAAATTCTTGAAAATTGGGAGACTAAACATGCAATTCGTGAAATAATATCGAATTCACTTGACGAGCAAAAACTTTCTAAATCAAAAGAAATTCAAATTTCTAAAGATTTAAAAGGAGATTGGCATATTCGTGATTTCGGTCGTGGGCTTCGGTATGAGCATTTTACCCAAAAAGAGAATGACGAAAAATTATTGTCAGAAGGTATTATTGGAAAATTTGGAATCGGATTAAAAGATGCACTTGCTACAATTGAGAGAAAAGGAGCAAAAACCACAATAATATCGAAATATGGAGATATTTTGATAGGTAAATCGAGTAAAGCAGGATTTGAAGATTTGGTGACGCTTCATGCCTACATCGGCGAACCGTCATCGCCAAATTTTGAAGGCACAGATTTCATCTTGACTAACGTTTCCGATTTCGATGTTGCCGAAGCCAAAAAGTTGTTCCTAAAATTCAATGGTGAGCAGGTAATCGAACGAACCAAATATGGCGAAGTGCTTGAAAAGAGGTCAAGCACAGGAAACATTTATATCAACGGTGTGCTGGTTGCAACCGAAGAAAACTTCCTTTTCAGTTACAATATCACTTTAATTAGTTCAGCAATTAGAAAAGCGATAAACCGTGAAAGGGCAAATGTCGGTCGCACAGCCTATGCAGGAACTGTAAAGGCAATTCTTATGGAATGTCAAAGTAGAGAGATTGCCGTAAAATTGAGTGAGGATTTGAAGCAATTTAGTTCGGGAAATACCCACGATGAATTAAAATGGATTGATGTCCAGCAGCACGCAGCCAACATCCTTAACAAGTACGAAAAAGTAGTTCTTGTCACTCACGAAGAACTTGAAAGAGGAACAGACTTAATTGACGAAGCGAGAAAAGGCGGATTTCAAGTTGTTGCTATTTCGGGTGCTTTGAAAGACAAAATTCAAGAGCAAAATCAACAAGAAGCCCTGAAACGAGAAGAGAATCCAGAGCAAATAGTAAATATAGTAAGGACTTTTAACCAGTTTGTTCAGGAGCGGAGCGATAATTTTGAGTTCAAATTTGTTCTACCAAATGAATTGACTTACACCGAGCAAGAAAACTGGAAATATAAAGACAAGGTGTTTAGTTTGATTGGCGGAAAGCCTTGGAATGTTCGAGAAGTCGTAATTTCAGAAACAATGCAACGAGATGAAACCACTTTCCAGCCAGCAGAAGGGCTTTGGGTTTCGGGTGAGCAAAAGATAATAATAAGGCGGAGCGTTTTGCAAAGTACAGAAAGATTTGTTGCCGTTCTTTTGCATGAGGTAGCCCATGCGATTAGTGGAGCAACAGATGCAACGAGGAGATTTGAGAGCGAACTAACCCGATTGTTAGGAATTATGGGAACAAAAGCAGTAAACCAATGATTAATTTTGATGCTTTTAAGTCAGAAGATGAATACCTGATTTTTTTGAAAAGCCTCGACCAAAAAGTTCATCGAAAGCAAACTCTCTCGCTTGATGAGCAGGAGTTTTTGTGCAAGTGCGTTTCATATGAGTATCAAAAAAACTTGTCGTTTTGTGATGATTTAAGGTTCAAACGATTATTTTTAAAACATTTCGACAGTAAACTAAAAGGCTATTCACTTGAAAATTATGAAGAAGTTGACCTAAGTGTATTTCTATGTCACTGGGAGGAATTGATAAAGAAAGAAAATCATACAGAGAATTTTTTAAACGTTTTAGCCATTGAAACAAGGTCGGAGTTAAAAAAAATACTGCCCAATTTTAGCCTGTTTGATAAAGTTTTTCGCAGAAAAGAATATCGGGCAAGACAACATGAAATAATTGGGTACTCAAAGTTCGCTTACATCAAAATAAAGTCAATCTTTTCTGGTATTGGGGGTATCAAGTTAGAAACTAAATTAAATAACACTAAGATTGAGGTAGATGAACATTCACTTGCTCATATTTATATGCGACATTATGCAGAGCAAGTTAGACCCTACGAAACAGATGACAAGTCATATTTCACACCAGAAATTGAAATCGAGAACGTCCCATTTGTAATTAAAGAGATAATAGACGCAATTGAGTCATCAGGAGTTTACACGAAAGACGATTTGAATAATATAAATATAAGATACAAAAACAGAGACTATAAAATCTACTGTAAGAAAGTAACTAAACAAGTCAAAGGCATAGGAAACATAGAGGTAAGTAGAATAAGTACATTTTACCCAATAGAACTGAAACAGGACATTGATAAGTTGATGAATTACAATTTGTACAAAATCAATAGCCAATTATCAGTTTATCTCAAAAAGACACCCATGCTGGGATAAGGTTTGACGCTCGCTCGTGAGCGTTTCCAGACGCGACACATATTATAAAGCACGTCTTCAGACGTAACAGGCATTCAGATAAAAAGGTCAGACAGTTTACAAAAGCACAAATGCGCTCAAACAGAAGGATTGTTTGAGCGCATTTGTGCTTTTGTACTGAGGGGGCACTTACATTGTCACTACAACATCATCTAATTCAAAATCGGGCAGATAAACGGGTAAAATATCAGATTCGGGAATCCCTTTGTCTGTAAGACGTTCATAAAAAGAAGGGTCAATACTTTCGGCATAAATGTAGATTTTGCCGTCCTTTATAGCTAAATGTGCCAAAACATTGTAATGATAGGCATTTTGTCGCTGTCCGACCGATACTAATATAAATTCGGACTGGTCAGCATTAATGACCAAACGTTTTTTAATGGTCGGTGTATTGACTGGAATCCGTGTCGCCAAAACTTCAAGAATTTCGAGCACTATTTTTTTATAACGGTTTATTTTATCCATTGTACAACAATTTCAGTTAAAATATCTACGATAATAAGATTGACATTGTTTTCTTTTAATCTTTTCCCATAAAAAGGTTTTTCCCTCATTAATTGATAAACAGAATCTGGAATAGCAAGAAACAATTGTTTATCAATGTCTTCATCTGCTAAAACTCCCCTATAATCAACGTATTGCCCAATAGCAGCGTGAAAATCATACAAAAGAGATCGCCTTTTCAAAGATTTAATTTCAACAAGTATTTTATTTAAACCTTTTTCGGCGACAATAAATTTTTCCGCAGCTAAGTCTATTTCAATTTCAATGCCACCACTTTCCACATAAAAGGGATCATTTGTAATAAACCAACCGTCTTTTTCTAAAGCATGTCTAACGGCTGAGTGAATGCTATCTCTTGCCATAGTCTTTTTTACAAAATTAAGGTATTTAAGGAAAACCGTGTAAATTTCTTAAACTTTTTGACAATAAAAATGCTCGTTCATAAGGTTTCCAAACGCGACACATACTATAAAGCACGTCTTCAGACGTAACAGGCATTTAGATAAAAGGTCAGACTCTTTTCAAAAGCACAAATGCGCTCAAACAGAAGAATTGTTTGAGCGCATTTGTGGTTTTATACTGAGGGGGTACGAAATCTCGATTCCTTCGAGAAGGGGGTATCCCTTAGCAAGCGACTTTTGTAATAATGTTAACTCTTGCTCAAAATAAATATGTTTGAGCCGAATGGGAAAAAATGAATAAATGATTTAATTTTGTTGGAATCATACAAAATTGAAAAACGGGCTATGAGAAATGAACAATATGAATTGCAAGTTGAATCCGATGTGATGGTGTTTGAATTTACGAGTATGGGTCCCAAAGGCGCAATTCCTAAACTCGTCATTTATACAGAAACTAATGTTGAAAACATTTTTAATTTAGGATTTGGAGACAAAGATTTAGAAACAGACGATATTGATGACTTGATAATTACGGATAACAAAGACAGTAAAAAAGTATTAGCAACAGTGGCATCAACCGTCTATGCATTTACTTATAAATATCCTGACGCATGGGTAGCGGCAGCAGGCAGTACGAAAGCCAGAACCCGTTTATATCAAATGGGTATTTCAAGTCATTTGGAAGAAATTTCTACCGATTTCATTATTTTTGGTAGAAAAAATAAAGTTTGGTATCCATTTGAAAAGAATATCGCATACGATGCTTTTTTAATCAAACGTAAAATAATCTAAAATGAAAAATATAATTGGAGAATTAAATAGCAAAAAAGTGCCTATAATAAAAATCAATGAAAGCCTTAAAGTGTATAGAGGCAAAAAACGCTTCGCAAAAAAATTGGCACTGATGAATGACATACTTTCATCGGGAGGATTGCCCGAAGCCTATTTTATGAAAAACGAAATAATTGAAGCAAATGAACCCCGCTTGTGAGCGTTTCCAAACGCGACACATATCTATAAAGCCCGTCTTCAGCCTTAACAGGCATTTAGATAAAAAGGTCAGTCACTTTACAAAATCACAAATGCGCTCAAACAGAAAGGTTGTTTGAGCGCATTTGTGCTTTTGTACTGAGGGGGGAATAGTTAATCCTTAACATCGGTATTTTAATCCCAAACCTTGTTTTTCATGAAAAAAATGTATTTTTGTCAAAGAATAAGTGTTCTAAAAAAATAAACAGACTGTGGCAAGAGATAAATTTCATGAAAATGTTCGAGAAGCTCTTATCAAAGAAGGTTGGCATATTACGGACGACCCTTTGACATTTAAAGTCGGAAAAATTCAAGTACAAATTGATTTGGGTGCGGAACTTATACTGGGTGCAGAACGTGGTACAGACAAAATTGCAGTTGAAATCAAAACTTTCGGGAATGATTCCTTCATAACAGCATTGTACGAAGCCGTTGGAAAATATATTATCTACCGAAATGTCTTGAAAATAATACAGCCAGAACGAATTCTTTTTTTGGCAGTTCCAGAGAGTGTTTATGACCGTTATTTCGAAGAAACAGTTATTCAAAGAACAACTCAAGATGAAAAGTTTAAAATTGTCGTTTATAATCAACTCACGCAAAACATTACACAATGGATAGAAAATTAAAAAAATATGAAAATGCTATTTTGGACATCTTAAATGAATACGCCAAAATA
>JAYTUQ010000288.1:0-1411 GCA_043744455.1 Saprospiraceae bacterium
TTAAAGTCGGAAACGACATCAATGCTTGATCACTCAATGTCGGTGAACCGTAATAAGTTAAACCCAATTCAAGCCCCCTCAGTACAAGTGGATGTTCCAGCTCAATTTTTGAAGAATTTAAGCGCAATGAACGCGGCACAAGCTCCGATTCTACTTCTTTTTGAATAATTTCCAACACCTTTTGGTTCGAATAACACTCATTCGTCCTGATATCAATAACGAAACGACATTCATCGGGTACAACATTATGCTGTGTACCTGCTTGTATTTGTGTCACCGACATTTTGACTGACCCTAACAAGTCGGATTTTTTTTCAAAATCATATTGTCGTATGATTTCAATATCTTTCATCGCTTTATATATAGCATTTATACCTTCCTCGCGTGCCGCATGACCGGCTTTCCCTTTGGCGATGCCGTCAACAACCATTAAACCCTTTTCGGCGATAGCCATTTGCATCAAAGTCGGTTCTCCGACGATGGCTACTGAGGGGGTCGGCAAAATGGGCAAAATAGACTCAACACCATTTTTACCTGAGATTTCTTCTTCTGCCGAAGCCAACAAAATAATGTTAAAAGGTAACTTTTTGTCATAAAAATGACAGAAAGCAGCAATGAGCGACACCAAAGAAGCGCCTGCATCATTAGAACCCAAGCCAAAAAGCCGTCCTTTTTCTATATCAGCACCAAACGGGTCGCGTGTCCAACCTTTTACGGGCTTTACTGTGTCGTGATGAGAGTTTAACAGGACGGTAGCCCCCCCCTCAGTAAAAAACTTGTTTTTAGCCCAAACATTGTTGCCTTTACGTTCGGTGGGTATGTCTTCTTTTTGAAAAAAGGCTTCGATAATGTTTGCCGTTCTATCTTCTTCTCTGCTGAATGAAGGCGTGGCGATGAGGTCTTGAAGGAGTGTTATAAATCTTTTTCGCATGGTTATTGAAAAAAATAATGTGTAAGTTTATATTTTGTTGTTCTGTATTCTTAAAAAACCAGAGATTCAACCCATGACGTATCAACAATTATCGGTTTATTAACGCCATCGTATTGTACAATCATATTATAATCACAAGACTTTATAATGCCTTGTTTTTCAAATAATTGAAAATCAAAATGAATAGAAAAAACCATAAAACTATATTTATGATGATTCAATTCCAAGGCATTTATCAGCTTAAATTTATCGGCTCGCGGCATTTCTTCTACAAATAAAATCTGTGGCTTTACTTTGCTGTATGTATAATAATCAATCATTATGAGTTCTTGCAGAACGATGTCATCGGCGAATTGATGCTTCACAAAATCGAAAATAATGGTATAAACATCTTTCAAAGCATATTTGTGAAAATCCTTTTTTTCTACAAAATAACGACCTAAACCAATGAAAAAATCGAAGATACTGTACTTTTCAGTC
>JAYTUQ010000289.1:0-5399 GCA_043744455.1 Saprospiraceae bacterium
TTGCAGATATTTACCTGCAACATTGGCGATATTACGACGGGTCAATTGGTCTTTGTAATTGTAATTGAGGTTCGATAGTGTGAATGTCGGAACGGATACACCGACGCCATTGAGGGTGTACATGTGTTTACTGTCCTTCAATCGCTGACCATTATCGTAGCTGAATGTTTCATAACTTCGGACTTCTGTATGTGCTGTGCCTGTAAACAGATAACGCAATGTCAAAGTCGGTTTGTGCAAACCATCATAACCTGATACGTTCCAATCAACACCATAATTATCATCATCAAGAACGGGTCTTTCGGGCTGACCCGCCAATAACAGATGTTGTTTACCCATCCATATCGGGTTGCCTGTGTATTCATAACCATCCCGCCGTTCGGTATAAGACCACACGAAATTGCGATTAGACGTTATACCCGATGGATTTAAGACTTTCGCGCCTTGATGTTTGACCCATGTGCGGGCATTATTTGAATTATTCGGGTCTGTATAGTATTGGGTTTCGGTCAATTTTGTCGAATCTGCAATTGTTACAGACAGCGCGGCATTTTCAGGCGTTCCTGATGTCACCCATACCCAACCTGTTTTGACGACTTGCCCAAGATTGTTGTACTCGGTACCGAGATAGCGGTTTGTATAGCCACCGTACAGAGGGGTACGCATATTGCCGTCTTGTGTTAAAGTCAACTGGTCACGGTCGTTGTAGTAGAATTTGACCCAATCGGCATTTGGCACTTTCTTTTTTGTTAATCGGTTGCGGGTGTCGTAATTGTATTCAAACACCAAAGACAGATTGATGCTGCCGTTTTGGTCAGTGGCAGAAGTGGCATCAGGCGGAATAACCATGACAAGTTTACCGAAGTCGTCGTAAACATTGTAAGTGTCCACGTTTTGATAATTGTTATTGGCATCTTTGACATACTTACGGGTCGTAAGCACACGACCGAGTTTATCTTTATATATTTCTGTCCGACCAATATAGGCATCTGCATTATTGTTCCAGTTCTCGTTCCAAACGATTGTTTTATACAACGCATTTGCAGGATAAAGACCTGCTGCACTGACGACATTTGTACCATCACCATTGGAAACGACACTGAATTTTCGCGTTTCTGTCGCTGAATTGGCTGCATACTGCGTGACAACAAATTTGCCATCTTCGGCAATCTGTTTGATAGGGCGACTGAGGGGTGATGCTTCGTAAATGGTTTGAACGGATAGTGTGCCAGATGTGGGTGTCGCATCAAGAGTTGTTGTACCACTTTCATAGGGTTGATATGACAAATCAACACGCCCAAGGGCATCGTAAGTGACAAAACTTTTTAGATTTTGGTTAGCAGGGGTATAACCGATACGCATACTTATTTTAGTACGCCCCAAACCGTCCATGATTTGCTGTGATACCAAAGGCGTTGAACCACCTGCAAATGCTGTCGAAGTTTGGACATAGCTGCCGACATTAGCGGCGTTGTATTGGTAAATGTAGTCGGTAGTCGTTTGCACGTCTGTGCCATCGGGTTTCATACGGTCTTTCAACTGCAATAAACGCATAAGGTTGTCATAAGAAAAAGTCTTGACCAAACCATTTTCATCAGTTGTTTTATTGACAAGGCTTGTTCCTGCGATATAACTTAATTGCCAAGTCAAAGTACCCGAAGCACCTCCGATTAGTTCTTTTTTATCTAAAAGTTTATTCGTCCAATAATATTTTTCATAAGCCAACTGGTCACCATTACGGCGTATAATTTCGGGCATTCCATTAACGGTATAAGATTCAATATGTAGGCGTGTTATCCAGTTCGTTGCAACCGTTCGGTCAGCATTATTGAGACATTCTTTGAGTTTTACAGGTTGCGCTAAACTGTTGTACTCCACTTGCGCCCATTTTGTCGAAGTACCTATTGTAGTTGATGTTTTTACAGGAAACTTCATATTTTTATCTACCAATGTTTGGTAGCCTGTGCCGACTTCTGAATCATAAGGGTAGTAATAGGTTGTCGTTGTTGGCACACCATTACTATTGGTCATTGTTTCGGTCTTTTTGGGTAAATAGTTGGGGTCGTAGGTGAAACTGGCTGATGTTGTTACATTGTCTTGCATGGTGACTATGCTTTCAAGCCGATAAGGACGGGTGCGGATTTTATAATCCTTCCAAAATGTAATAGGATTGGTCTGTGTACCACCATTACTAATGCCACCAGGATAATAAGTGTTGATTTTTATGCACGTTGCGCTATATTCATAAGCATCATTTTTGGAAAAATACTTTTCGGATGCAACATCTTGATTCGTATCGTTTTTCTGATATTTTTCAGATAATTCTCCTGAACCGATTCGGGGTTGTAAAGGCTCAATAGGTAGCCCCATTATCATAGTAGCTGGCTCGTTGGTATATAAATACTGTGTGTGATAACCTGTGCCAGTTGTGTTAAAATATTCTTTAACACTTGTATAAGCAATGTGGTTGCCTTCAAAAGAACCCAAAGGGACAATTGAGTTGTCCAGCCAAAAATGGTTAATATAGAATGTTGGATTCGGTGTTATAGGCCATGTTGGATAATTGGCACAAGTACCAATATAGCCACTATACACGTATCCATAAATCGGCTGATTGTATAACAGTCCACTTGATTGCCCAACAGTAACACCATCGTAATTGTATGTTTTAATTATATCTTTTGCGGCATTAACACCGTCCGAAGAAGTGATTTTTTTTATTCTTAATCCTCCTACCTTTCTATTCGTATTGTTTATAACGACTTGGCTTCTCAAAAAAGTAAACTCCGCTGCTGCTGTTTTTCCGATAATTTCAACTTTATAGACACCGCCATTTGTGATACAAGGGAATATATCTTTTAACTTTTTAGTCAAGCTAAAAAAATCATATTCTCGATATATAGGCGACGATGTCTCAATTTTAATGGATTGATTGGGTGAAATAGATGTAGAACAGATAGGGCTTGTATAATTATCACTGGCACTATACAATTTCAAAGTAATATAGCTTCCCTCAGTACATGAACCAACACCATAGTATGTACCTCGGCGATGATTCAAAGTAAAATACGCTTTTTCTATATCATTGACTGTTATTGAAGGTGTTATATTACTTGTCTCTGAATAACAATTGCCATGAGGCATGGCGAGAGTCATAGAGGTTTCAGGCACTAATTGGAGTGCCGCAGCAATATCGTAATAAGTATTCGCCTCAAAATCAAAGATTGTATTTCCACCAGTCGGGTAAGTAATCTGTTTAATAGTCCCCCATTTCATCTTACCTTCATCCGTCTCTCGATTTGAACTACCAAAATCAGGGCTTATCAATGTTCCATTATTAGAATAGGGTGTTAGAATAGTATGGGGTATATTAAAACCCGTTTTAGGATTTGATGTTGCACCATTGTAATAGCCCCAGTGGTCAATAGCAGAAGAATAACGGTTGGGGAAAAAAGTTGCAGTGTCTGTTTGTCCATAATAAGAAAAAGTATGTGGCGGAATGGCTATGGTTGCATTACAATCTTTTTCTTGAATACTATTCAATCTTAACCTGTAATCCCTATATCCACCTGCTTGAAGTGTTGAGCTTGTTACATAATCTAAAAAGTATGATTGTTCTAAAATAAAATCTTTACAATAAGTCCCATTTTCTATTTTTATTCTGTCTAACTGTTTAGCATAGCCAGATATAACAGTGTGTTTATCTAAATCTTTTCTATTTGCACCAGCCACAAAAGTTACTTTTTCTGTTGACGTTTGGATATAATTCAATCTGTATCCAATGACATCCACGAGATTCTCGGTGTAATTATTCGAAGATGTTGATTGATATCCGCTTGAATTTCCAGAAGGTTTATGACCATAGCTGTATTCCTCTTGTGTATAATTTAAGACAATAGTATTAATATCATCTGCCGACGTTATGCGTTTGAGATACCAACTCGTTGCGTAAGAAAGTGTATTCGCACTTTTATTAAGATTTGTCACTTCAATGGCATCATCCGCATCTGTACCGACATTATCAATACTGCCAAATTCGTATTTTATTCCATTAGGTGTTGTGATAGTAAATTTTGCTAAAGTCTTATCACTTAAATTTCCAGGCGTATAATAATAATCAATTTTCACATCTTGTTTTGGAATGAGAACAGCTGCACCTTTTACAAGATTTCCATTGACTATTGTACCTGCATCAATATAAAATTTACCACTATATCCACCAATAGAAAATGAGAAAATATCAGGTTCTCCATCTTTTGAGCCGCCCGTTATTTCCGCATTGGTTGCAACTTCTGCACCTGCTGGGATAGTATTCGGGTCAGGAACGCCAATACAATCAAAATCAGCAGATTGTTGAACACCATTAACCGTTATAGTATGAGATATATTTTTTTGAACTTTTAAATTTGCGCCCGTACTGAAATAGCCGCCGGCTCTTTCATCGGGCTTACCTTGCACCGTTCGACTAATAATTCCCCCAGCCGAGAGTGACCACCCCAAACCAATCCAACTGGCAGGTTCACCTACTTTTACACCACCCGCATGATAACTCAACGAAATAGGTAAACTGATAGCCCCCTCAGTAAGTGTGTGAATGGGAATGCCAATATTTGGTACACCTGTATTGTAACTCACAGGAATATCGCCGTATTTACCCAAACTTGCCGCATTGGGCGAGGGCATGACCACATCTTTGATTTGGTTGTTGATGGCTTGCCCTTTTATGTTTGAATAAGCAAGTAGGGTAACAAGGCATAAAATGGGCGTTAAAGCGTGAAGCGTGAAGCGTGAAGCTAACATAAATGAATAATTAGAATTGAGTGAATAAAGTTTATTGAGCAAATGTATATGCTGCACCATTTAATATCCAAATAGGAATACGAAACTTAACAGCAAATTAATATGAGAACATTTTTATAGGTTAAGTAGAAAATGCTTTAGGTTAAAGGTATTTTAGCATTTGCTGGATAACGGGGTAAACATAGAAATAGAGTTTTGAACAGCCTATTACACTTTTTAGCGTTTTTCGGTGAAAAATTTAAATTTTGAAAAACAGGCATCTTCAATTTTGATAGAAATAGACACAAATGCAATCATTTCAAGGTAAAATGTTTCAAATAAGCTATTTACTGTTTTGGTATTATTTGGAAAAATACTGTTGAAAATGATGATATCATATAAGATATTTTTTTAAAAATGTTGGATTTTCAATCTTTTGTAACAGATTTTAAAGCTTCGTAGCGTACGAAGGAACGCCGTAGCGTACGAAGGAACGCCGTAGCATACGGAGGAACGCCGTAGCGTACGAAGGAACGCCGTAGCGTACGAAGGAACGCCGTAGCGTATGAAGGAACGCCGTAGCGTACGAAGGAACGCCGTAGCGTACGAAGGAACGCCGT
>JAYTUQ010000290.1:0-5398 GCA_043744455.1 Saprospiraceae bacterium
CAGGTGTATTCAATCATTGTTATTAAATAAATATCGTGCAAAGGAAAAGGAAAAATCCAATAGTCTTTGTCTTTACACTTTAAAAAGTTCCAAAAACGCCTCACGTCGTGTTCGCGCCAATTTAGCTTTTAAGCCATTTTTTAAAACAATCTCGTTGTTGTCGCCGCTAATGTATTCCTTTATCCAATTCAGATTAACGATGAATTGTTTGTGCGTTCTGAAAAATATGGGGCGTTCAGAAAGCAGTTCATCAAAATAGCCAAGGGTTTTGGAAGCTAAAACCGTTTCACCACCTGCGATATAGATTTTTGTATAATTGCTATCCGATTGCATAGCGATGATGTCGGCGATTTCTATAAATAAGATGCCGCGTGTGTTGGCGATGGTGAGTTTATTGAATTGTCCGTTGGTATGTAGATTTTGCTTCAAGTTTTGGATTTGTATTGAGGGGGTCATTTTTTTCTCTAATTTTTGAACTGCTGCAATTAATTCATCATCGTCAATAGGTTTCAACAAATAATCAAAAGCGGAATATTTGAAGGCTTGAACAGCGAATTTGTCATAAGCCGTCGTGAAAATCAAGGTAAAATTCAAATCCTCATTGTCCAAGGCTTCGAGCATCTGAAAGCCATTCATGCGCGGCATTTCAATGTCCAAAAATACGACATCGGGTTGGTGTTTGAGAATAGCTTTTAGACCTTCAATGCCATCGGCACACGGAGCGACAACGACTAATTCAAGGCAATGTTTTTCTAAAATACGCAAGATGACGTTGCGACAATGTGGTTCATCGTCAATGATGATTGCTTTCATTTTTCTAACAGGGGATTTCGATAATAACTTTCGTTCCAGCAGCCTGCCCCTCAGTACCTAACTTGTCTTGTATGGTTACTTCAGTTTTCATACCAAAAATATCATTGATGGCTTGCAATCGTTCAGAGGTGATTTGCATCCCAAACGATTTGCGGCGTGTGGCGGAACGACTTTTCAGTTCCATCGCGGCTTCTCGACCAATGCCGTCATCAGCGATTTCGATGTGCAAAATATTTTCATTAGGTTGTGTCACATTGACGGTAACCATGCCACCTTCTTTACGGTGCATCAAGCCATGCCAAATTGCATTTTCAACGTAAGGCTGCAACAGTAACGGTGGAATCTCGATAAAGTCAGTTTGTACTGAGGGGTGTACATTGATAGTATACCGCAATTTTTCTTTAAAACGCAGAGCTTCCATTTCCATGTACAATTCGAGCGCGTCCATTTCGTTGGCAAGTGATACTTTTTCGGTACGCGAATTTTCCAAAACCAAACGTATCAACCGCGAGAATTTGGTCAAGTAAAGTGAAGCCGACAAACCATTGTTGTCCAACATGTAGTTGTTAATCGAATTGAGGCAATTGAAAATAAAATGCGGATTCATCTGTGCGCGTAAAGCAGACATTTCGGTTTCCGCCAATGAGCGTCTGAACTCGGCTTCTTTTTGCAACAGTTCGGTTTCCTTTTGTTTGACATCGGCTTGCAGCTGCACTTGTTGCAAGCGATTTTGGTAGAAAAACCATAAGCCGCTGCCAATGAGTACGGCTGCTAAAATCCGAAACCACCAGGTTTGCCACCAAGGAGGTAAAACGCTAATTTTCAAGATTTTAACTGCACTCCAAACGCCATCGCCATTCATGGCTTTGACGTTGAATGTATATTCTCCAGCACTGATATTAGTATAAAAAGCCGTTCTACGTGTACCCGCTTGTACCCATTCTGGTTCTACACCAACAAGTTGATACGCATATTGTGTTTCTTCTGGATTGTAAAAACCTACACCGACAAAACCGATAGAGAAAAAATTTTGCTCATATTTTAAGGTAATTTTATCCATAAAATGAGGCAAATGAGGTAAAAGCAAAGGTTTATCAAACACGTTAAATGATTCGATTACTATATTGGGTGGGGGTGCTTTTTGGTCTAATACTGAGGGAGAAAACTCAACGTCTGTTCCAATAAAAATGCGGCTGCCATTTTCATTCGTTATAATTGAGTTATCATAATTAGTTAAACTATGTTGTTCATTAAACATGCGCCATTGCCGATTCAAAGTATCGTAACAGGAAAGTCCTAATGAATTACTGACCCAAAGGTAACCTCTATTGTCAAATACAAAATTGTTACTCACCCCTTTGAACCCTAAAATGCGTTGAAAAGTGGGTGATTCTGCCGTTTTATAACAAAAACCACCATCTGTTTTCAGCCAGATACGTCCATACGAATCTTCTTTAAATTGAGTAACAATATTATTAGATAAGGTCGTTGAGTCGGTAGGTGTACACTGATAACTTTTGACCTCATTCGTTTGAGGATTTAAGATATTAATCCCTTGCCATGTTGGAGCTGAACCAATCCATATAAAGCCTTTGCTATCACAAAAAACGCTTTGAGCGTAAGAAAAAGTAAACCAAGAACTGTGCTGTTTTTTTTTAAAAGAATATGTTGTTATTGATTTGTTATTAGGTTGGTAGGATAGTAGTAAGGTGCCTTCATAATTGGTATTATAATCTGCACGCGCTATCCACAATGAGCCTTTAGAATCTTCGTCAATATCTCTTAAATTTGATACAACTTCGCGATTGATACGCAGTGGGTGATACCGTAAATGCATATTTTGACAGTCTAACTCAAAAAGTCCATTTGAAGTAAGCACCCAGTAAAAACCTGTATTTTTCTTTGATGGTATTATCTTGATAATATGTTGTTCAAGTAGACCAATCTTTAGTAATTGAGGATAAAATGTCTGATTAAATGTCTTTTGTTGCCAATCGTATTGTACAATACTTGGTGCGGGTTGTTTATCTGAACTCCGAATAGGCATCAATAGTTTATTATTTTTGGTATCATAACAGCCAAAATCCTTAGATTTACCAACTATCAATGGTGGATTAAGCTGAAATCGTTGAAACAATGGGGAAAAATAAGTCACGCCCTGTCCAGTTGCCCAATAACCATTATACCCATCCGTTGTGAGTTGTGTCGTCATTGAATTTTGTCGAAAGCCAAAAGGCTGATTCTTGTCATAAGGAAATGCTTGATAAGTTTCTGTCTTTTTATTAAAGATTGAAAAGCCATTTATCCATAGCTCATCATTATTTTTCTCGGAAATACTCAATATTAATTCCGTGTTAAATCCATTTACTTCATGGTTACGTGCTGTATACTGTGTCCATCTGTGTGTGTTTTTATTATATTTCCGAAGCCCCCCAAACCAATAACCTATCCAAAAATGAATGCTATCACTGTCTGCAAAAACAACCATCGCACCATTCAGTTCTTTCATTTCAGGGTGGATAGCATCTTTCCAGTACATCTTTGACATAATGTATGTTTCACCTCTATTTTGGCGAAGATTTATAGAATAAAGCCCTTCATGTCCACTCGGTCGTCCGAAAAACCAAGCTACACTATCCTTATCTATGTGTACGGGACCATAAACATACAATTGATAATTACTATCAATACGGTTTTCGGGATGTTTAAAAATAACTGATAAGCGATGTAAAAATTGTTTCTCGACGGGGTCAAAGACCCATGTATATACTTTTTTGCCTGTGGTCGAAATCCAGAGTGTGCCATTGGATAATAAATTAATTGCACCAAAATCTTTATCTACAGAATGAGGATTTAAAAAACGAGCAAACTTTCCTGTTTTGATATCATATTCCCATAAACCATTGGCAGTTGCTAACCATATATTGCCCGCATTGTCAACAGTTCCATTATGCACTTCTTCCCCCAGAAAACCCTTTGTTTCGCCAAATTTTTCATTTGAGATACCATTATATCGAAAGAGGCCTTCTCGGTCATGCCAAAACCAAATGTAGCCCAAAGCATCTTGTGCCAGAAAACGGTATTGCCCTGTGCCCAAAAATCCATCTGTTTTTGCCCAATTTTTATAATTTACAGAATAAGGGTTTACCATAACATCATTGCGACCTAATAATACGATTTCACCATCTTCAACTTGTATCCTTTGTTTTTGCCCCATAATAACCCCCCTCAGTATAAACACCAACATACAAGTCAAAATCACGATTTTCAGTGTTTTCATAGCATTTAAATTTTAATAAAAAATTTTCCAAAATCTTCTTTTCGACTCCGCGCAATCGGTAACTCCTTCATATTCGACATAATAACCGTGCTGTCCGATTTGACATACCGCTTTACCTTTGAGATATTTACCAAATACTGCCTATGAATGCGGAAGAACACTTGATTATCAAGCGTTTCCTCAATGTCACGAAGGGTTTTTGTTACCAAAAATTGTTCCCCTGTATTCATAAATAAACGAGCATAACAATCGTCGGACTCAGCGTAAATGATGTCCTCGATGGTCACAAACAGATAGCCATGTTGGTAGGGCAGAGCCAATTTTTCATTCGTCGGCGTGCGCGGTGCGTAGAGATGTCGGCGCAAAAGTTCTAGTTGGAGCTTATCCACTTCTTGCCGTTGCGCGGCTTTTTTAACTGCTGTAACAAGGTCTTTGGGGTCAATGGGTTTGAGCAAATAATCTAAGGCGGAATACTTAAAAGCCTTAACGGCGTATCGGTCGTAGGCAGTTGTAAAAACGATATGAAAACCCATCGAACCAACTTCTTCCAAAATCTGAAAGCCGTTCATTACGGGCATTTCGATGTCCAGAAATAGTAAATCAGGTCGTTTTTTCAAGATTAAATTGACTGCTTCTATACTGTCTGAGGTATAGCCAACAAGCTCGACTTCAGGGCAATAAGCCGCCAACAGTTTTTGAATCACACTGACGCAATCCAGTTCGTCGTCAATGATAACGGCGCGAATGGGTTTGTTGAAAGAAGAGTTGAATTCATTTTGCATTTTCAATTAGGTCGTTTTAGGGTGTAAATCTGATGCAATTTAAGGCGAACTTATTGAACTTTCACGTAAAGGCTATAAAAAGTAGGTGTCAAGTGTGAAATAAATCAAGGGAATGGTAAATATAGTCGAGTTGTGTAATAAGGGTCTGATTTAGTATTTTTGGTTTTTAAGCCAGAATAGTGTTCGGTTTTTGCGAAATATAGATTAGGGGAATTTTTAAAAATTCCCTAACCTGCGATTCGAAGCCAATAATATTTGTAAAAAAAAACAGACACTACCTTAACATAACCCTGACTACAATTGCCGATAACCTATTTACTGATTACAGGATAAATTCGACTGTTCACCCCAAATACATAACCATTTACGAATAAGTGAAGCAGAGCAAAATAAAAAAAAGGAATATTTGTGCAACATTTGAAAAGCATTTTAAAAAACGATACACAATGGAAACAACAGCTTCGGCAACAGCCGCCAGAAACAAAGCAATCTACATGAAAGCAAATGCCGCTTTCAATGAAAA
>JAYTUQ010000291.1:0-1403 GCA_043744455.1 Saprospiraceae bacterium
AAAGAAATGACCTCTGACATTTGCCTTTCGTATCTTCTTGGCTTGCAAGAGTTTGAGTTGTAAAAAGAAGAGTTCTTCAAACTTCAAACGGTTGCGGGCATTCTCTAATTCAATATTATTTTCAGGAAAATGGATGTGCAAAAGGGCATTATACTGAGGGGGTAGTTTGAATTTTTGTAGCAAGTAATCAGGCAGGTTTTCGCCGATGTCCTGTGGTTTTATTTTTTCAAACAAAGCCCTGATGAGTTTGCGTTGTCCTTTTGCATCAAGAAACTTTGCATCGAGTTTCGCGGTTGATGGATAGACGGGGTCGAAAGTTGGTGCTTTACTGATGGCTTCGGGCGTGGCGGCTTCCATTTCAGGGTGTGGCAAAGAGAAACGACCATTGTAATGGTTGACACGCCCATAAACAATGTATTCAGTGCCAACGACTAATGCACGCTCAAGGAAGTGTATTTGTTGAAACCAAATGAGGTCAATGCTGCCTGTTTCATCGCGGAAGGTGCCCACCAGTCTTTTGACACGTCCTTCACCGAGCAATTCAACACGGCGCAAGATGCCTTTCAACTGTACAGTGTCAGAGTCTTCTGTCAAGTCGCAGATGCGGTGAAAACGCGTTTTGTCAATGTACCGAAACGGGAAATGATAGAGCAAATCGCGGTAGGTGAATATCCGCAATTCTTTTTTAAGCATATCGCCACGAATGGGACCAACGCCCGTGAGGTATTCAATCGGAGTGTCGAGTATGTTAGTTGGAGCAGCCATAGAGTGCAAAAATAGGATAGGATTTGTTGTTTTTATGGTTTTTTTAAGAACATTTTGAAATAAAAAGACATTTGAATAAGAATGCAAAAAGAGTATATTATTAAATGTCCTTGTTAAAATTAAAAATTACTAAACAAAACCTTTAAATTTGCTTGTTGAATATGAAAAGATAACAACGAAGAAAATAAATCGCTTAAAAAAACACTTCCCACGACAATGAAAAAAGTCAACCTCCTATTATTAATTCTCATTGGACTCAATTTTGGTATCTCTGCGCAGATGGTTGTCGGCAACCAAAAACTTTATGGTAATGAATGGATAGACTACAGTCAAACGTATGTCAAAATTCCTATTGCACAAGATGGTATGTATCGGTTAACGGCAGCATCCTTACAAGCGGCGGGCATACCCCTCAGTACTGTAGCCGCTAATCGTTTTCAATTATTCAAATTAGGTCAAGAAGTGCCGATTTTTACGTCCACAGAAGCCATATTGGGATTAAATGACTATATGGAATTTTATGGACAAAAGAATAGAGGTGAGTTAGATGCTTTTATGTATAAAAATCAGAAAAGCGATATGCTCAACCCAGAGCACAGCCTTGTAACAGATACAGCTGTTTATTTTTTAACTTGGCG
>JAYTUQ010000292.1:0-20890 GCA_043744455.1 Saprospiraceae bacterium
CGGTTTACCCACGATGATTATCAAGATTATCGGGCATATCGGCAGCCGCCGCATTTTTACGAACAGGACGACGATTACGAAGCGGAACTTAATCGTGTGGCATTTAGCTACACCCTCATTTTCGTTGCTTTGTTGGGGTGGGCACTGTGGTTGGTACACGACCTTATTTCGGAAAGTTCCTCTGCTGTTGTGCCATAAATTGGCGTTGGTTAACCCCTCAGTAATATGTTTTTTTTCACCTTTTAAATTAAATAAAATGTGTAACACGGGCGCATATATGGGTATTTGCCTCTTTTTATTACTTTCTTATGTTCCCTTATTTGGTCAAATGGGTTCTAAAACTTGTGGCAAATGTGGGAAAGTTGTATCCTCTTATTCTACTGTCGGGCAATCATGTCCTCAGTGCGGTGCTCGTTGGGCGAGTATTAATGGACATTCAAATCCAAGCCAAGAGGGTAATGCAGGCAAGTTCGGTTTATCGAACCTTTATTTAGATGGTAATTTTATCGGTGCTACGCTCGGTTATGAATTTCATTTATTTGAGCATTTTGGCTTGCTGTTGAGTGGTGATTTTCTTAGAAATAAAAAAGTAACAGGAGCTGCAAGCAATGGTACAAAAAAGACTTACGATATCACGGTCATCTCATGGGGAGGTGATATTCATCGGTATTTTGGTAGCAAAAACCATGGTTTATATTTAGGTATAGGCTTATATATGTATGGTTTTAGCGATAAGGCAAAAGAAGATCAACCGATGTATAAAGTTCCTGTAATGCCTATCAAAGTCGGTTTTGATTGGCAGTTAGGGAATGGAATGCACTTTGAGATGGGTGCAGACTTGGGTTACTCATATTATACTTGGCAAGCATCTGCCGTTGAGAAAAAGAGATTATACGTGGCAGTTAAAGCGCAATTGGTTGCCCGGTTTTGAGTGAAGTCTGATTTTTTTTATACAATTTAACTGGCAGGAGAACCCAAAACTGCCTCAAAAAGAAGGTGGGGAAAGGTTGAAAACAATGCTTTTTTAAAATGATACCCCCTCCGTATTTTTACTTAGCTGTCCAAAGCGGACGAATAAATGTTCGATTCAACTTAATTTTTCATCTTAAAAATTCTGAATATTATGAAAAGGAAACAATGGTTTTTTATCCTGTGCTTGTTTGGTGCTTTGTCAACGCTACAATCCCAAACAATACCTGAAACAAAAGTATTGATTAAGCGCTTGCCTTCTACGACGGTGACAATTGAAGGAACTGTTGCGATACGTTCTTTAGAAGATGATTGTCGGCAACTCGGCATCGGTTTACAAGTATCTAAAAGCGGTAAAGGGGCAATGCCGACACTTTTTGAGGTCTACTACGTTGGTTTGCAGTTTGAGTTTGTGAATGCCGTTTGCCTACCAACGAAAGGTGTAGGCACAAACCTTAACGAGAATAGCGGTGGTATAAAAGTCGGCAGTTTTTCAAGTAGCTCGGGTAGCCCTTATGCTGATGAGATTGCTGCGCCCGATATGGTTGTACAAGTGTATAAAAAATCGGTTTCGTCCAAGGCACCTGTTTTTAAAATTAAACCGACCAACGCAGATGAAAATTTGGTTTTTGTTCTCACAAAAGATGGTTTCAAATATGTCTCAGGCAAGGGTACGTTGAAAACTCCGAGCGGCAAAGTCTATACTTTTCCGAAATCAAAATAGTATGTTTAATGATTGTGGCTCTTTCCTTCGTAAAACATCAACTTACGAAGGAAAGAACTTCAATCATGCCTCTCACCGCCCATTCCGCACATGCACAAACAACCCCCAGTGATAAGGCTTTTGTGCGTATCGTTTACGCATGGCAAGCTGCGTTTCGCGGTAAGCCTTGTGGCTATCGCCATGTTTGAGCCAATTTCGAATAAAAGTCGTGGTAAATTCGCTGGTGCTTTCGTCATCTACTTGGGCAAGAGATAAAAGCATTTGCCTAACACCCGCTATCGTTAGGGCGCGTTTCAATCCATAAACACCTTCACCGTTACCTATTTCGCCGAGACCTGTTTCGCAGGCAGAAAGAATGACCAATTCTGTTGAATCGAGGCGCAGACTTTGGGCTTCATTGGCGGTCAATTTTCCATTTTCAATGAGGTTGCCTTTGTCATCTACATCGGGTAATTTATCTGATGCGCCTGTAAAATAAATGATGGATTGTAAAAGCGGATTACTGTAAGGAGATTTACTGGTGTCGGCTTTGACTTCGGCATGGGTCGAAAGCAGCAGCAAAAACGGGCGAATGAGGCTTTTGACCAAACCCTCTGTCGCCATTTCGCCCATATAGGTCTCTACTTTAAGTCCAAAGTCTATACATAATTTGTAAATGCCTTCAACTTCCGTTTTCGAGAATGCAAGCCGTTCCAAATAACCCCTATTCTTTCTTCCTATTTCTTGAACATCAATTTGTTCAGCACCGTTATTGTTAAGGGATTCAACTGGAATGTTTTGTTTCTTAATAGGATGACTGAACACAGGGTCGCCAACCAAAACCGATTGTTGTCCGCGTTTGATGATAGCCGCGAAGTCCGTAGGTTTTTCTCTTTTTAATCGTCGCACATCACGCGTCGAATTGACGGGGATAATATCCCATTCGTCCATGATAAACCGAAAGTCTTTTTTGTTTAGATTATTTTTTTGAGGCAAAGGCATAACATCGAGGTTAACTTTTTGGTAAATCCCATCGGCACTCAGATAAACGCGGTTAATTTTTTGTTCCCTCAGTACATCCGTTATCGGTTGCCAAAACATTTTATATAGAGTAGGGTCATGTGCGCCATAAGTTTTGTCTATCAACTCTTTCCATTTCGCTAACCCCTTTGTGCTTAGTGAATCGCCTTGTGGCAAATGCACGACAATGGGTTGTTCGATAGTTTGAGGTGTGATGATGAGTGCAGCATAACCCGTAGAATCCGTAAATCTGGATTTCTGATAGTCAATTTTACGGTATTCGATAATCTCAATGGCAGCTTCATGTTTGGCAAGAGAAGTGCGAATTTCTGTCCAGTCTAAACCTGTCGTATCTATGACCGAATTAAATATTTGACTTCGAGCAGCGAGCTGTCTTTCGAGTCTATTTATTCGTTGTTTAATCGAATCTGACCGAGGTGTATTAGGAATAGTTTGAGATTCTTGAGCTAAAAGTTTTATCCATTCCTCATTTTGAATAACTACCGTAGAATCAGAGCTTTGGCGCAAACGTTCCAGATAGGTTTGCTGACCTCTTAGTAAGAAACTCTTGTATTCAAGTACACTGTTATAAAGAACAGCATACGGCTTTGTTTGGGGTGGGATTGCAGATGTTTCACTTAAAACAAAAGAAGAGAAACGTTGGCTACCACCAATGTGTTCTGTATAAAACTGAATTTGCTCTTCCTGTGACATATAAAAAATAGTCTGACGAATTATTATACGAGTAAGGTCTCTAAAATATAGTAAGTCTTGATACGCCTCCGTTTTGTCACCTTTTTTCATTAGTAAACCTGCTTTAGCTGCTCTTACTGACATTTTATAAAGAGGAGATTGGGATTCTATTTTTAAAGTAAGAAAGGTATTGTAACAGAATAAAGCACTATCTAATAAACCTATTGATTTATAAAGAGAACCTAATCCAATCAAACAAGCCCCCCCCAAGAGGTCTGAATTTGGTGTTTCTAAGCAATGTCTCATTGATGCAATTTTTTCTTTGATGGCTGCTGTATCATTTTTGAGGCAAATCAAAATATTATTATGAACATTTGCATAAAGCATATAAACACCACTATTTTCTTTGATGTTTGTTTGTTTAAGTTGTTCAATATCAACCTTATATTTTTGTAGTGCCTCATCGCATTTATTTTTACCATCTACTAAAATTTCTAATATTAAACTTTTAGCAACCCAATAATTGGCATACCGAGAAGAAAGTTTCTGAACTATTTCAAGGCAAATTTTATTAGCTCCGTCGTACTGACCAGTCTGGGTGCCAAATAACGCCTTGCTTAGTTTAAAATTAGCTACTATGTTTGGATCTAAATGGAAATGTGATTGAATTAACAGTTCGCCTTCATTTATTAGAGGTAATATTTCAGCATATTTCAATTGGAACAACTTGGTTTGTATTTTATATGAAATACCGTTTAAATAGGATTCCAGAATTTTGTATTGCTTAGATAAAATTATGACCCTTTGAAAAACGGTATCTGCCATAGCAAAATTTCCCATATAGACATACAAAACACCTAAATCGTTTAATGCTTCAACATACAGCGTATCCTCTTCAGGTTTAACCAAACGCATCATTTCCTCGACATATCGTTGCATTTCGGTTGTATTAGCTGTATTTGAAGAAATAGAAAAACCGTAATGTAGCGACTTAAAGTATTTTATAGAATGTGTGTCACACAAAGCTGTGGCTTTTTGCCGTAGTTTTAAAAACACAGACTCAAGACCCGTAAAGTTCTCAAGTGAATCATAGATTCGTGCTATCCGCTCCAGTGAATCCAACTCCGCATCCGTACACCGCGACAACTTTTGCTGCCCCAACAACGGCAAAGAGAAACTGAACCAAAGCCCCAAAATGAGGTAAAACAGGCGGTGGGTTTGTTTTTTAAATGGTGTTGCCATGATTTTTCGATTTTTAATTGTGGTAAAGAAATAGATTGTTTCAAGTCGTTTCGGTATCGCAGTGTATAGGGTTCTGCTTGAATATTAAATGGTCGTAGAATGAGATGTTACCATAATCATTTAGAAAAAAGAAAAAATTCTTGTCCGATGGTAACATTTTATTTCGGCAGTATTATATGATTAACTTTGAACAGCAAAACACGCCCCCTCAGTAAAATGAGGATTTTTCAGCCTTATTTTTTTGCATCCAAAAAATAACAGACGTATGATGACTTCACTTTATGGGCAGACAGCTAAAATCTGTGTGCTTCCAAACCCTGCAAGCCTTTATTACAATGATGAGTTGCGTTGTCAAGCTATTTGTGAACGCAACCCCATCGAAACGAAAAAAGCCTATAACGAATATCGCGGTTTAGCCCATTGCATTGTAATAACAGATGGCAAAGGCAGCACCGACGATATGGAAGATATCTATCAAAATGCCTTTGAAAAATTGGTCGAAACCGTTGATGCAGGCAAGCTGCCACCGTTGACTTCCCAACTCAGTTCGTGGTTGTTCACCGTCATCAAAAATGAGTGGCTGCAATGGCTACAAACAGGTCGCCGCCGTCAAACCCATGAAGATGCTTTCGGGCTAAAATATCTGATTGACCCTTTAAGTGAATATATGGCTTGGACAGATGAACACAAAACCTTGGCAATCCAAATCATTGTCAAAATTTTTGAGCAAGTCAAAAACCCCAAACACCGCCGACTACTCCAATTACATTTTTTTCGCGGCTTCACACCCGACGAAACAGCCGAGGAATTGGGTTACGAATCGGGGCGTGTTGTGTCTAAACAAGCGAGCCAATTATTCAGCAAATTGAAAAAAGATATTCTTGAACAATTCAAAAAAAACAATTTGATATAATGAAATCACCACTTAACTACTTGTCAAAAGATGATGCTGAACGCACCGCATTCTTCGATGCCTATTTGAATGGCACACTCGACCCCTCAGTAAAGGCAACTTTCGAGCAGGATTTGGCAGACAATGCCAACCTTTATGCAGAACTCAATGTCCACTACGCACTTCGACAACTCATTGCCAAAGATGCACGGCACACATTTGTCAAAGGCTTGCGCCCAGCCACGACTGCCGTGGATTCCGTTTCAGATACAACCCAAAAACCTACAATAACTCTGCCTTTGTGGGTTCGCTCGCAGCGCATGTGGTGGGCGGCTGCCGCATCTATCGCTGTTGTTGTTGCTGTTGCGGCATGGTGGTTGAACCGACCAACGATTGTACCTATTATGCCTATTCCAGATATGGCTATTACCACTCAGGATACAACCTTGAAAGTCTTTAAAACAATGACAGGCGGCGAATTGGGGGCTGTTCCTTTTGACTCATCGTTTACGCTGCGGGAATTGAGGGTTCAAATAACAACAAATCCAAACGAGACCCCTCAGTATGATTTGGAAAAGGATATGTTACACTTGACACTTCAGAAGCCGACTTTTCCGCAACGCATCGAGCAACCGACTCCGTTCAGTCCTTTTTTTGATGTAACCCTTGAAGGCAAACATTACCGTTTAGTGCGCGGACAAAAAGGACTGTTGAAAGACAGTCTTTATTGACCGAGAATGTACCAGCTCGTAATTTGGTATTTTCTTCTATCGTTGCCCGTCGCGGTGGCTTCTATCACCAATTGTGCTTCTCGATAGTAGAAATACGCAACGGTTCTTTCTCTTGTCATGATGAGATTGTCGTAATGTTGCCATTCTTTAGGCAGATTTCCGTTATCGTAGAAATCTTTTCGCAAAGTAATACCGCAAAAAGAGACCGTTTTTGAATAAGAATACCGTTTTGAATCAATCGTCACCCTTATTATGTCTTTATTAGGTTCAGAGGATATGAGTGGGCATGTCTTTTTTTTGGCATCTGTATTCTTACACGATATTTTTTTTCGACATGATTCAACAACGCTTTCGTTGAGGTCAGACAGTTCCTCGAACAAACAGGCATTGAATTGGTCACGACAAAAAGTGCTATTTTTGAGTGGCGCAACGATGCGTTTCGACATATCAAATTCTTTATTCCGATAAGCCAATAACCCCCTCAGTATAGCCGCACCTGACAGATGATAATGTTCCACGAGTTTGGCGTTATCGAGGACTTTCAACCCCTTTGATATCTCTTGCAACAACAGATAAGCTGTTGCAAGGGTCAAATGCCAACTTGCGTCGTGCTTGTCGCAATTTTCATCAACGAGTAAGTGAACTGCTTTTTGTAATCTATCTTTTGAGACCTTTTCTGCAACATCTTCAGTTCCTCTTCTTCGTTTACTTACGCGGCTATACGCATTGATTTCAAGCGGGTAATCGAAGTATGCTAAATAACTCCAATTGCTTGAATCGGGCAATTGACGCATATCATTGAGTGTCCATTGTATCAGGCTTACAGCTTGATTATACAACACTTCTTGGTCTTTTACGACCTTAGCAATCGTCGCAAATCGGTTTTCTGCTTCCTTGTATTGTTCGAATAAGTAAAGCATTTTGGCTTCCCAAAAGACCTTTTTTAAACCACCAATGGTGTCTATCACGCGTTTAATAGATGCTATCCGTTCGTCTAATGCTGGATAACACTTGTTTGATTCTGCTTTACTGGTGGTGTACATCAGTTTGTAAGTCTGGGGCATCAGGTCAATTTCATACCCCGCTAACGAAGTGTACCAGGTTGCCGTGATGTCTGCCTCATGTTCTATCCTCTGCCGAATTAAAGGGTCTGGACACGGTTTAGCAATCATACTACAGTTTAGATTATTTTTATAGTGAGCAAGCTCATGGGCAACAATAGAAGCGATGGCGGACTCAAATCTGAATAGGTCATTTTTCCACTGCTGTGCACAAGAATCATAGAAACACTCATCGAAATAAAGGACTTTTTTATCTACACGCGCAATGATGTTACACCCCAAATTTGCAGCGCGTAGGAATAAACGAGGTGTATCAGCTTTCATACTCATAAAGCGTTCGAGTCGCGCTTTAATTTTTTTAACCCGCTTTTCTTTATCGTCAAAAGACTCCTTCTTAGGGAAGTGTTTTATGCCTTTAGCTATCGGGTAGAGATAATCAACAGGGCTGGCTAACGCTAAAACCTTAGATAAAAGGCTAATAATTAGGCATAAACAGAAATGTTGTTTTTTCATCGAACTTTCGTTTTGGTTAAAGAATGGATTTAACAGCAAATTAGCAAATCGGTCTGGATAGCAGCTTGAATAGAGTAGTTTATCAATATTTGTTCAAATGTTTGTTGGTCGCAAAGGAAAGTTTTGAAGCAAGTAGAAAAGGTGTTTGTTTTCTGAAGATTATTCTGTTAACGCCTAAATCGTATTTGTAGATATGCAAATTTAAAATAAATTACGATAGAAAGGTATTTAAAGTCAAAATAATTGGCAAATGAAAGTTTTTAAAAATTGTTCCAATATTTTGGTAACATAGCCAAATTCGTGACTTTAAAGGAGTAAGAACTCATTTTTCAACAAAGAATCCAAAATTGATAGTAGAGATTGGTGGGCATACGAATTTGGTGACAACCGATGCTAAACTTTTAACAGACCACACCCAAGCCGTAGCAGCTTATTTGATAAAAAAAGGTGTGGACAAAAGGCGATTGGAGGTAAAAGGTTATGGTAATCAAAACCGATTGAAAATTCGACCAATCTAGCGGTGAATACACGGAATCAAATGGTTAAATTGCGTATTTTGAGTAATTGATACTGAGGGGAAATTTTTGAATAATAGGTAACACAAGTAATGGTTATGACTTAAAGGTATATAATCTATTTTTTTTCATTTTTAAATCAATTTATAATGAAAATGCTCAGTTTAAGGCTATTTGTCAGCTTTTTTTTGTTGAATCTTATAAACATCAATACAACGCTTGCTCAGGTAGATAGCATCTCCTTACTTATGGGCAACTCCGTCACTATTCCAAACATTTCTAAGAATACAGGACGTGCATGGATAGGAAACAATGGTGGTATGGAAATGGAAAAGGCTTACACATATCCCCGTGATTTATTTGTTTTTATCAAATTTGCTTTGATTTTAGCAGAAAACTCACGAGTTTCCGCTTTTTATAATCTGCATTTAACAGATATTGTTGTAAGAAACAATCGGAATCAATCTTTTTCCCCTATCAATTGTCAGGACTTTAGCTCTGCAAATGATGGTCGCTACACTTCTTCCGTTTCTTCATTGAAACCGGATACCCAAAATCCGAATGATAAATCTTACATACTCTCTATCAATTCTGGTTTAGAATTGATTTTTGAAATCCCGAATGATACACATTTCAAAGACTATCTTTTTATTCTAAAAGGTATCCAGTTGGGTTATATTCGGGATTTAGTGCCTAAATAAGCATCCATCACAGCCGTTCTTACTATTAAATTATTTTGAAAGATGAGCGAACAATATTGACGAGGTGATTTGAAATCAAAAATTGTCGGAAAACTCCTTAAAATAGCTTTTTCAATTCATTTTTCGCACTTAAAACAACCAATAAAATGAAAAAACGTATCAGTCTTGTTTTTTTCAATCTTTTTTTAAGCCTGTTAGCTTTCAGTAAAACAACGAATCTGGAAGAAGCCTTGCGAAAGAAATGGGTTTCAAGCACCGTAGTCAGGCGAGAAAATGAAGAAACAAAACGCCGCGATATTCAAATATCGCTAAAAAACTTAACGAAAGAAGATCTTATTGTAAACATACCTGTGGGGTTTGTTTTTCAAGCTGAAGATTCGACAGTTCAGGATTTCATTCACTTAGAAAACAAGGATTTGGTAGTTCCTTCTTTGGCTTCAAATTCTATGTTATTACGGACTTCTTGCATTCGCGCCAAACGGGGTTGTTCTTCGAAGAGCGATGTTTTTTTAGCTACAACATTGGCATCAAGTCATCTTTTGGCATTAGCTAAGTTTGCTTATGAGAACAACTTGTACAATCTCAGTGCCATGCAATCGGCTCTTTGGGCAATAAGTGACGACCACGACTTAGTGGGTATTGATAATTTAGAATTGGCAAAATTTGTTGCTCAACGCCTCAATAAACCTTTGCCCGATTATACAGTACGTTATCACTACAACGACACGCCTGGCATGAGAGCAGAAACAGCCCTCGAACCTTTGGCTATTAAAGGGCTGTTTTATTACACTTTGTCAGCAGAACAACAAGTTAAATTGGATTTAGTGAATGCGGCAGGTAAGAGTGTTTTACAAGAACTGGGGTTTGTCCAAATGATGACACAACCCAAAGGTCAGCATAAGTTCACGTTTTCGTTAAAACTGAGGGGCGTAGCACGGGGCACATATTTCGTGAAAATGACCACCTTAAACGAAGGAACAGAATTAGCTTCAAAGGAAGTTGTTTTTTAAAAAACGCACTTTAAACGATTTTTAATATGCAAAAAAAATCGTAACAAAAAGCAATGTGCTGACTTAATTATATTACCAGCAATCCATTTTTTGTCACAAACACCTTCTCCTTATGAAATCAATCGCCCTCTTACTATTCGTTGTCGCGGCTTTGTTAACACAAACCCCCGAAATAGATTTTACTATTTCAGCTACAGCCATCGAAAGCCGTTGCACCGCGAATGGGGCGATTGTCGTCACCACTTTGGGCGGCACAGCACCCTTTACTTATCGGCTCGACACGGTGACGGGCGTAACAACGAACCGTTTTCCCGAAACCCAAAATGGCAATCGGTTTGATGCTTTGAGTCCAGGTGTTTATCGCGTGACAACAACGGACAGAGATGGTTTGTCGGCAACGACAACTGTAACAGTAGCAGGGAATTATGTTTTGCCAACTTTATCAGCTTCGGTTGTTGGTCGGGCGGTCACATTATCGGTTGTTGGTGGCCGGCAACCTTTACGGTTTACTTATTTGCGAAATGGCACACCAAGCCGCGATACATCAACACAAACAGTTTGGCGGTGTCTTGAAAACGGCGATTACTTGTTTATTTTGATTGATTCATGCCAAAATACCTTTCCTTATTATATCAATGTCAATGTTGCAGCATTGTCTTTCACCGCCCGTTGCACCACAGGAACAATTACAGCACAATCGCCTTCGGGTGGTGTTCGCCCCTATTTGTTTGTATTGAAAAACACCGTGACAGGCGATTCGCTTATGAATACGTCGGGTGTTTTTCCGAATGTATTGGGTTGTAATTTTGAGTTAACGATGCGCGACTCTTGCGGCAAAACGGCGAAACAAACCATTAGTTGTTCTACAACGCCTTTGCTTGTACGTTTTGTTTGCAATAATTCGCAAAGCGGCACAGCGACTTTAATTGCTTCGGGTGGTTTGCCGCCTTATACATTTGAAGAAACAAGGTCAGGCATCAGCAACACAACGGGCGTTTTTACGACTTTGCCACCGACGACTTCGCGGCGATATTTCTCTGTAATAGATGCTTGTGGGCAAGTAAAAGAAGCATGGGTTGATCGTTTCGATTTCGATAACCCGGCATATACCGCTTGTCCTTTTTTAGGTGACCTCAGCCTTAGTTCTGATCAATGGTTTAAAGATGATTTTGGTTGTTCTGGTTTTTGTGTTGGTTCATTTTTTCCTATCCGATATGAATGTCTGAATTGTACCCCCTCAGTAACTGTCATTGATAGTGGTGGTGTAGGTCGTGAGCGCAGTGCGGCAGTTATGCGCGGCTTGCCCGAAGGTACTTTTCAGATTAAAGCAACAACCGCTTGTGGAGAGTCTGTCACTAAAACAGTGATTTTACAACGTGGCAGCATATCGCTTTCTGTTTATGACGGTTGCAACGGTATTTCGGCAAGTGCCTCGCCAAGTGCGGGTGTAAAATATTATCTCAAAATCGGAGCAATGGTTATTGATTCTAATTTTACAGGCGTTTTTAGCAATAGACCACCTGGTACATATATCGTTGATGCTATTTCACCCACCTGTGGCTCTGCAAGTCGTACTGTTACTGTTCAGATGTCTGCAACGGTTAATAGCATTTGCGATTCAATTACAGTTGATATTTGCCCTAAGAACAATGGTTATACTTACACTTTGAAGCGTCCTGATGGGTCAATCGTTTCTACAAATATGACAGGACGGTTTGGTCGTTTGCCGTATGGTCAACAATTTGTGATTGAGGTCATTCATGCGAATGGCACCCGACTTTTGACACCCCTCAGTACAACAACGACTCAAATGCCGCCGCTTGAGGCGATTCGCATCGGCTTTTGCTCTTTCGATGTTGGGTTTAAATATTCCACTTATTACAACCTCAATGCTTATCCGTATCCTGTTGTTTTTCAAGTCTATGACAGTTTGACGAATGTGCTTGTGGCAACTTCTCGAACAGGTGCGGTATTTGGTTTGCAACCAAACCGTACATATCGTGTTGTTGCGCTTCAACAACCACCTGTTTGCGGCAGTCAATCTATTTTTATTCGGACGAAGGCAGTAGATACACCGCAGTATTGTTTAAGCCCTGATTATGGATATAGTGGTTCGCAGTGGGTTCCTGCTTGGGATTTGAAAGTAGTGACGACTTCCGCAAACGCTAAATTATTCAATCCACAAACAAATATCACGGTAACGGGTTCTTATTCTTCTTATAGCCTAACATGGACTTTTCAAGATTTACTGCCGGCTAAATACGTCCTTATTCGAGATAGTTGTATTGTAGATACCATTACATTGCCTGAGTTTCCACGCGATTTATCTGTTCAGCCTTATCCGAGTTGTCCGCAATTTGGTAGAATCCTTGCCAAAGGTGCCTTGACAGATACAGCGGCTTTTGGGAAGTATCTGCGTTCAAAAGGTTGGGCTTACTGTAATTCCTACTACCTAATGGAATACCGATTATACGATTCGACAGGTACTCGGCAAATTGGTAACAGCAGTTCTAATGGCGATTTTAACAATCTTGTTCCTGGTCGGCGTTATATTGTATGCAGTTATTTGGGTGTTGCACAAGTCGCTTGCCGTTATATTACTGTGCCGCCTTACATTCGCAGCGCCATCAATGCAGTGCCAAGTGGGATGTGTCAACAAGATACCGTGGGAACGGTAACAATTACGATTAGCAACGGTGCGCCGCCTTTTATTGTCGAAATTGTCAATTTAGGGCGGCGTATCGTCACCGATTCTGCTACGATTGTGCTTCAAAATGTACCACGTGGCAATCATCGGTTGCGCGTCGAGGACGGTTGTCTTATTTCTGCGGACTTTAATGTTTCTGTTGGTACGCTCGACCCTCAGTTGAGTTTTTCAAACCGTACTTGTTCTGGTCAAGTCACGCTGTCAGCAACCCATTATCTTTCAGCGACTTATGTTTGGCGCGATTCGACAGGGCGTATCATAGGCAATTCAGCCTCTATTGCTGTACAAAATGACAACTCACGCGCCAATACTTACACGTTGGATGTCATTTTGGCACGTTGTACGATTTCAAAAACGCTCACGATTTCGGCTTTGCCCACTTCACAAAACTTAATTGCCAATGCAGGACGTGATACAGTAGTTTATAGTTTAACAACCCGCTTAAATGGCAATACACCCACTTTGCCCAATGTCAGAGGTGTTTGGCGACCATTTTTGACCAATCCAGGTATAGCAACCTTATCTGATTCAACCTCAGCGACCCCCTCAGTATCCGTCACTCAACCAGGGCGTTTTGGCTTTGTTTGGTTGTTGACCGATGGCTTATGTGCGACAGTTTCGGATACCGTTTTCATCACATTTGTTCAATGTAATCCATCCAATGCGTTGCAATTTATAGGCAACAATGGTCGCGTTAACTGTGGTAATCCCGCTAATGGGTTGTTTAATCTTTTGGATGATGGCACAATTGAAGCGTGGGTTAAATTGACGGCTACATCTAATGGTGGCGTTGTTTTAGGAAAAGACAATGGCTCAGGTGGCAATATGCCTAAATGGTTTTTTGGATTGGAGCAAGGACGTTTGTTTTTTCATATAAACGGGCCAACTTATGGCGGTGGTTATTGGATTTATTCAACCGCATTTACACAACCAGCAACAAATATTTGGTATCATGTAGCAATGACTAAACAAGGCAATAACTATGCTTTTTATACCAATGGCATCCGCCAAGGTGGGGGGCAATTGTCTCAACCTATAGTACCGACAAGCGCTCCTTTGACAATTGGTTGGGGCGAACCTTGCTGCCAAGCTAATAACATCATTGATGAAGTAAAATTTTGGAATACCGTTAGAACAAATGCCGAAATATTACAAGACATGTCCGACTGTCCAACAGCAAATCAAGCGGGGCTTATCGCTTTTTATCCAATGAATGATAATGCTGGACAAACGACTGTTTTAGACCGCAGTGCTTACGGTAATCATGGCACTTTGTCGGGCTTAAATCCTGCGACGGCATGGGTTAATGGAGTTCAGACAGCTTGTAACAATCCTCAAACCATACGCCTTGATACTCTGATAAACCGTGGGGATTCAATATTTTACGAAAGGCGATGGTTTTCAATGGCTGGAACTTTTGTGTTTTTGAAGGATTCTTCTTTGGCTTGTTCGGATACAATCATGGTTAATATTACTTTCAAACGATCCCCCTCAGTCATTAGCTTTATAGCACCCGATACCGTTTGTGTTGGCGAACAAGTCCACGTCCAAAACAATTCAACAGGTGATGTGACAAATTATTGGTCATTCTGTTCGGGCGGTGTATTCAATACGCCGCAAGGAGCAAATCTTGGCAACTTAGGCAATCTCGCGGGACCTCATTTCATAGCAATTGCCAACGACAATGGCAATTGGTTCGCTTTTATTGCCAATCATAACACTGCGACTGTGACACGATTGAGCTTTGGCAATAGTCTATTGAACACGCCAACGGCGCAAAATATGGGCAGTATGGGTGTTCTCAATGGTTTTGTTTTGGGTATTCAAGTCAAAAAACAAGGCAACAATTGGTATGCTTTCATTGTCGCCAATGGTGTCCACACGCTTTTCAGATTGGATTTCGGCACGTCGTTAGCGAATACGCCAACTGCCCAAAATTTGGGCAATATCGGCGGTCTATCGAGTCCACACGATCTGTATATTTTTGATGACAACGGCACTTGGTACGGCTTGGTGGTCAACGCGGGGAATCATTCTATTACGCGATTCTCGTTTATCAACGGTCTTAACAATCCACCAACAGGTCAAAATTTGGGCAATCCAAATAGCATTTTGGACTATCCGGTAGGTATTTTCCCCACCAAACAGGGGAATAATTGGCATGTTTTTGTTGCCAATGGCAATTCAATGTTTTTAGGGCGTTTGGATTTTGGGAACTCGTTACTCAATACACCAACGGGTATCCGTCTTGGCAGTTTGAATGGGCAATTATCAAATTCTGCCGACCTTTCTATCTTGCCGGAATGTGGTAATTTCGTGGGCTTTATAACACAACTATCGGGAAAAATAATGCGTCTTGATTTTGGCAACTCATTGACCAATACGCCTATTGCGTCTCCAGTGGCGAGTGCTTCTTTTGGTCTGAATTTTCCAGTGGGTTTATCTGATGTTTTTCGTGTCCGCGATACTTTGTATTTTATGATTGCGAATAGAGACGGCAATTCAATTTCGCGTATTTATTTTCCACCTTGTAATAATGCGTCCATTCCTTCTTCAAATTTGCGAAATCCACCGCCGTTTTCGTATAACCAAGCGGGTAGTTATAATATTTCTTTGACCCTTAACGAAGGCACTGAATCAGCTAATTCCGCTTGCAAAACGGTTGTTGTTATTGATAAAAAAATATTTAACCAAACACGGAGTATTTGTCGTGGAGAAGTCGCTGTTGTCGGCAATCATCTTTATTCAGAAACAGGTATTTATCGAGATACTTTTAGAACAGTAGGCGGCTGCGACAGTATTGTTCTGACAAATTTAATTGTAAGTAGCCCACGTCTTGAGACCCGCGACGTACTTACTTGTCGCCAATCGGAAGTCAGAGTACAACGCGATACGTTCAGAAATGGCATTTGCGACACCCTTATTCGGATTACCAACGTCCGTTTGCAAAATAATTTGCCCGAAAAACGAATAGTCCGAATTGATTGTAACGTGATAGGAACAACCGAAACCCGTGATACAATCCGTAGCTTGATAGGCTGCGATACGATTTTAGTGATGGTTACACGACCAGGACGAAAAGACAATATCGTTGAGAATAAGACCATTTGTGCAAACGATTCTATATTATTGGGCGGTATTTGGCGTAAAATAAGCGGTGTTTATACGATAAATCTCAAAAATAGGGAGGGATGTGATTCAACGGTCGTATTAAACTTGACGGTCACTCAAATTCAAACAACAAGCCGACAAATAACCTCTTGCCGTCGTGCCGATGTTGGTACAAAAACGGATACTATCCGTAATGCACAAAGCTGTCCCATAGAAATTCGGACCACGATAACAACTTTATCACCTAATCTGCCAACAGCTATTAGAGTTGTCTATAATTGTAATGCTAAACTGATTACACGAAAAATAGATACGCTCAAAGCAGTAATAAGTGGTTGTGATACGATTTTAACAACAGAAACACGCCCCGATTCCATTGCTTTGAATATCACCGTTATACAACCGAATTGTAACCAAAAAACTGGACGTTTGATGATTCATAAAATTTCGTCCACCGCCGTTTTGAGTCTTGATAACAAAAACACACCCCTCAGTAATACACCTTTTTCGATAGATAATTTGGCAATTGGTCGTCATTCATTAAGCGTGGAAAAGTTAGGCGGTTGCCTTTTGGATACCGTTTTTGACATCATAGAACCGCCAAAATTGGAAATCAAAACCAATATACCCAACGAAATAATAATAGAATTAGGTGATAGCTTTCAACTGAATTTGATACCGACTTTTGTACCTAAAAAAATAGAATGGTCATCAAAATACGGTTTGAGTTGTGACAGCTGCCTCAATCCTATTGTGCGCCCTGCCAAAACACGTTTTTACAGTGTTCGACTAACCAATGAAAATGGGTGTGTTGTGACTTTTTCATTTACAGTAAGGATAAAAAATACAGATTTTCTACCTCCGAATTCGTATGTGCCCAATACAGAAGGGCTTTTTATAGTGTATCCAATAAAAGGTATGAGTATCGAGCAAATTCAAATTTATGAACGCCACGGCGGTATGATATATCAATCTGAAACACCTTACGACAACCAATCAGGTTGGGATGGTTCAGTCAAGAATTACGCGCTACCGACCCAGGTTTTCACCGTAAAATATGTCATAAAATGGCTCGATGGTGAAACAGAAATCATTACACACCCCTTAACCGTCATTCAATAAAAATCAAAATTTAAAAAAAAAAATGAAACCAATCTATTTCTCTTTAATGGTTTTATGGGCTTTACCAATCGCTGCCCAAGACCCGCATTTTTCACAAATTTATTCTGCACCATTTTATCAAACTGCGGCATTGGCAGGTTTTTCAAAATATGCTTTACGTGCTGGAAGTGGTTATCGTGGGCAATGGATGCCTATTTTGGGTATCAAATCGGCTTATCAAACGACAAGTCTTTGGGCAGATGGCAATTGGGGTGATTGCAACAGGTTTGGCTTGGGTATTGGCTTATTGTCTGACAAGGCAGGAGAAGCCCCGTTTACGCAACAGCGCGGTCAAATATCAGCCAGTTATCAACTCGCCTTGTCCGAGAATATAACACTTTCAGCAGGTGGGTCAGTTGTTGTTCAAAGCAATCGAATTGATTTATCGAGTACGCGCTTTGTCTCTCAATACGGCACGGATGGTATTTTTAACCCCTCCTTAAATACCCCCATAACTTTTGACAAAATGAAAAAAACGTGGGTAGATGCGTCTCTCGGCATAATGCTTGTCCATAGAAAAAAAGGGTGGCGTGAAGAAGATAAAATATACACTATCGGCATCGCTGCCGACCACTTGACAAAGCCCAATGTTTCCTTTTTAAACAATGAAAAAATAAATTTACCGATGCGGTGGACGGCACAAGCTGGCATTGAGCACCCCCTCAGTAAAAACACAGTTTTTCAAGCCCAAATAACAGGTTTTTTACAAGGCAAAATATGGGAAACAGACATCGGAATGGGAATGCGTTTTGAATTAGAGAACGACTATTCATGGACAATTGGCGCATCTTGTCGTTTGGCACAACGCCTTCAAAACCAATTTTTGGCAGATGCCGCTATTTTACGAACCCAATACAGTGCCCCGAATTGGGTTATTGGTGTGAGTTACGATATGAATATTTCGGCATTATCGGCAGCAAATCATTGGAATAATGCTGTGGAACTGAATTTTATTCTTCTGCTGAAAGTGAGAAACGGGGCGGATTGTATTGTGTGTCCAAATAAATAATTGTAATGTGAAATACTTTTTTAAAAAATTACTTTTCCTTGGTAATGCACACGGCACCTATGTGGTTCGCACGGGATTTCCCCATTTATAAAAAAAAATACAGCCTTTTAGCCTTTTCCTTTTTAAAAAGCCTATTTTTGCACTCTTTTCTAAAAAAATGGATTTTTTAATAAAATAAATAAATAAAACAATGGGTAAAGGCGACAAAAAGTCAAAACGCGGTAAAATTATTTTAGGTTCACATGGTAAAAGCCGTCCTAAAAAAGTGAAAGAAACAGGTGCGCCAGCTGAAAAACCAGCAACAGAAACGCCCGCAGCAGAAGCCTAATGGCGACTAAGATAAAATATGCTTTATCCCGATTTTTCTAAAATAGAAAAATTCGGGATTTTTTTATGCTTAAACATAAATTTACTATCTTTAACAAATACTTTTTGCTCTTATGAGCAAAGCGAAATAATCTCAATAGGCTTTATTTTAGGCAAATCCAGATTATTTCGCTTCGCTCATAAAGGACAAAATTTTTTTAATTCATAAAATCATTTTCTTTTATCATTTTTAGAATGAATCAAACCATGCGAATCATTATATTTTCCTTGTTTTTATGCCTTAATCAACTTGTTTTGGCTCAAAAAGCACCTGATTTTTTAAGCAATAATTCAACTCAATGGGTCGAAAATACCTTGAAAAACATGACGATTGATGAAAAAATCGGTCAAATGTTTATGCCGCGCGGCAATTACAGCGGTAAAGGTTATGACCCGCAAAAGCTCCAAAGATGGGTTAAAGAGTATCATCTGGGCGGCATCGCTTTTTTTGCAGGGCAGCCCTCGGTACAAGCACAAATTGTGAATGATTTGCAAGCTATGTCTAAGATTCCCTTGTTAATAGGTATGGATTTCGAGTGGGGTTTGGCGATGCGGCTTGATAGCACGGTGCGATTTCCTTACCAAATGGCATTGGGCGCGATGCCTCAAAATGAAGCATTGATAGAAGAAATGGGTAAGGAAGTGGGGCGGCAATGTAACCGGATGGGTGTTCATGTCAACTACGCGCCTGTGGTAGATGTGAATAATAATCCTAATAACCCTGTCATCAATTTTCGCTCTTTTGGCGAAGACAAAATGAATGTGACCCGCAAAGCGCTCGCTTATATGCGCGGTATGCAGAGCCAAAAACTCATCACAACGGCTAAACATTTCCCCGGGCATGGCGATACGGGCGTGGATTCACATTATGATTTGCCGTTGATTGCACATGACAAAACGCGATTGGATAATGTCGAATTATACCCATTCAAAGAATTGATTAACAATGGTTTAAATGGTATTATGACTGCGCATTTGAGTATTCCTGCTTTGGATTCAACTAAAAATTTGGCGTCAACGATGTCGCCTAAAATCATTACAGACTTGTTGCAAAAGGAGTTGAATTTCAAAGGTTTGATTTTTACCGATGCAATGGATATGCAAGGTGCGGTGAAATATTTTCCAAATGGCGAAGCGATTGTGAAGGCGATTTTGGCAGGAAATGATGTCATTGAAACATTTGAAGATGTGCCAACAGCGTTTAAAGCCGTAAAAGATGCGTTTAACAAAGGCTTATTAACCGAAAAAGACCTCGATAATCATGTTCGCAAAATTTTGATGGCGAAGTCATGGGTCGGTTTGGATAAATATAAACCGATAAAAATTGAAGGTTTGGTGCAAGACCTCAATACCATTCAATCCGATTTGCTGAATCGCCAAATGACTGAGGGGTCATTGACGCTCATTAAAAATGAGAATCAGGCGTTGCCGATTAAAGATTTAACGCAAAAAATCGCTGTTGTCTCCATTGATGCGCTTGAATTGACGGCTTTTCAGAAAATGGCGCAGAATTACACGACTGTTACACCTTATAATTTACCGCCCAATGCGTCTGATTCGCTTATTCAACAAGTTGCCAACAATACAAAAGATTTTGACCTCATTATAATAGGTGTGCATCTTCAAAATGTGCGTCCTGGTGCGCAATATGGCATCACAAATAGCAATCAAAAAGTACTGGGTTTGTTGACCCAAACGGGTAAAACGGTTATGGTCATTTTTGGTAATCCATACTCAATGGACAAATTACAAGGCATTTCTGAAGCAAAAGGCGTTGTTATGGCATATCAATTGACCAATTATGCAGAGGAAGCGGCAGCGCAAGCGGTTTTTGGTGCGATTCCGATGGAGGGTCGGTTGCCTGTGACGGTCAACAATAACTTTCCATTAGGCATGGGTTTTTCTACGAAAGCCACGGGTCGTTTGGCGTATGGTATTCCCGAAATGGTCGGTATTGATGGCCGTGTGTTGATTCGACAAGTTGATTCTGTTGTGAATTTGGGTTTGCGAGAAAAAGCTTATCCGGGTGCGGTTGTTCAAATTGCGAAAGATGGTCGTGTTATTTATCAAAAAAATTATGGTTATCACACCTATGAAGAGGCGGAAAAAAGCACCCCCTCAGTATCAGCGTCTAAAATCAATTATCAAGCGAGCAATAAAAATGACGTGATGGATGAAAAAGTGCGTACCAATTTTGATGAAGGTTTTAAAGGCAAACCAGCTGAAAAGTCTAATAAAAATACAGAAGGTGCGGTCAAAGTGACCGATTTATATGATTTGGCTTCGGTAACAAAAATCTCAACATCGGCTTTGGCGGTCATGCAATTAATGTCTGAAAACAAATTTGATGTGGATAAAACGTTTGCTGATTATTATCCAGATTTTAAAAATTCAAACAAAGCCAATTTGCTTTTTAGAGATATGCTGACGCATAAAGCAGGATTAAAAGCATGGATTCCGTTTTGGACTGAATTAATTGACTCTGT
>JAYTUQ010000293.1:0-5339 GCA_043744455.1 Saprospiraceae bacterium
TTTTTCACTCAAAAACTATGTTTGCTATGTGAAAACTCCTATGTATCTATGTGTTAAGAAAACATTGTTCTTTCGCTAAATTAACAACATTAATTTTTAAAAAGTCCGATACTCATGAGACGCAAACATAACTAATTAACCAAAATCTTAACAACCGACGTCCAATCGCTTTTGTCTTCACCCTCGCCGAGCGCGCGAATCCGAAATTCAACGATGGTATCAGAAGCAAAACCCGATAATTCAACAAATTCATGGGTGGTATAAGTACCATTTTTCCAAACGGTTTCGCCTTTGATTCTGAATTCTACGGCGTAATTCAAAACACCCGCCACTTCAGACCAAGCTAAATAAATAAAGCCAGGTTTGGTTTTAACATTGATTGCACTTAAGCCAATAGGTGTGACCACCGCGATGGGTTCTTTTTTAGTTCTTTTTGCTTTTGCTTTTCGCAACACGAAGCCTGCCGCCTCTATCACATCAGAATCGCCTTTAGCAAGGTCTTCTACTTTAATAGAGGTGAAATAAAGTTGATTCACTAAATCTTTTTTGCACGTTTCCCGAATTTCGATACGGTCAGAGCCGCCAGATGATGCCGCTGTTTTGGCAACCGCAAAAGCGTTTTGTGCCAGTTCGAAGTCTAATAAAATAGACGCTTTAACAGCATTAAACAGCGTATTATTAGATAATCGAGAAATAACGAGTGCGCCGAACGCCTCTAAGTCCGTAGGACCCATGTTCTTATATGTATGTGATATCATTATCAATAACATTTAAGGGTGAATAATATTTGTTTAATTTGGGTGAAGATATTGTATTCATTCAGTTAGATAGATACGACAACCAACCCACAAATAATTATTTTCAAAAAATATGCCAAAATCTTTTGGTTTGCATTTTTTTTATTATGGCTGTTTTAAGTTGCGGACAAGGTATAGTAGACGGAAATTGAATAGGTTTTTTATTTTTTTTTGCAAAAAAAAAGCAAAAACCTATTCAATTTCCGTCTACTATACCTGAACCCAAGGTTTACCGCTAAAATTTTAAGCGAAATGAGTGTTTGAAAGTTTTCCTAACGTGGTTATGGAGAGAAAAATATAGTTAAAAAATCTTTCCAGAAGTTACGGAGAGAAAAATATAGTTAAAAAATCTTTTCAGAAGTTACGGAGAGAAAAATATAATTAAAAAATCCTTCCAGAAGTTACGGAGAGAAAAATATAGTTAAAAAATCCTTCCAGAAGTTACGGAGAGAAAATTATAATTAAAAAATCTTTCCAGAAGTTACGGAGAGAAAATTATAATTAAAAAATCTCTCCAGAAGTTACAGAAGAGAAAAAATAATTAAAAAATCCTTCCAGAAGTTACGGAAGAGAAAAAATAATTAAAAAATCTCTCCAGAAGTTATAGAAAAGGAAAAATTAATTAAAAATAGCCGAAATTATCCATTATCCATTATCCAATAACCATTCATGAAAAAATACCCCATCGGCATACAAAATTTCAGGAAACTCCGCGAAGAGGGCTATACCTACGTGGACAAAACTGAAATTATTTACCGCTTGTTGATGCAGGGAAGTTATTATTTTTTGTCGCGTCCACGGCGATTCGGCAAATCGTTGTTGCTGTCAACCATCCATGAAATTTGTGCAGGGAGTCGAGAATTGTTCAAGGGTTTATGGATTGAAAATCATTGGGATTGGGATAAAAAATACGCCGTCATTCACTTTAAATTCAGCAAAAGTGACTATCAAGAATTGGGCTTACGCCAAGCCTTGATAAGTGAATTGGATAAATCGGCTGCGATACTGCAATTACAGTTGTCTAAACCGACCCTAAAAGAGCGATTTGAAGAACTGCTCATTAAAGCGGCTGCACAAGGGCGGGTTGTTTTATTGATAGACGAATATGACAAACCCATCATTGACTACATTGAGCAACCCGAAAAAGCGAATGAAAATCGGGAGATTTTAAAACAGTTTTATTCCATCGTTAAAGACTCGGATGCCTATATTCATTTTCTATTGATAACGGGCGTAAGTAAATTTTCCAAAGTCAGCATTTTTTCAGATTTGAATAATTTAGAAGACATCACTATTTCTAAATCCATGAATGACATTTTGGGCATCACACAACAAGAACTTGAAACCCATTTTCAAGAAGATATAAAAACAAAAGCGGGAAGATTTGAAACAACGGTTGATACATTCTTACAACAAATTAAAGAATGGTACAATGGATATAATTGGGGAGGCGACAATACATTATACAATCCTTTTTCAATACTTTCTTTTTTTAAGCAAGAGCAGTTTAACAATTTTTGGTTCAGTACAGGTACACCGACGTTTTTAGTTAATATTATTCGCAAAGCGGGTCAATTTGTTTTAGATGATGACAAATATACTTCCCTCAATGCCTTATCGCAATTTGATGTCAACCATATTGAAGTTAAGCCTATTTTATTCCAGACGGGCTATCTCACTTTTGCAAAAGTTAATTTTGCAGAAGACAGTTGCCAGTTGAAATATCCGAATAAAGAAGTCAAAGCCAGTTTAGAGCAATATCTGTTAGCCGCCTATCAGCATGGGCAATTAGGCGACGCTTTACCCTTAGTGTTAAGGATGCGCGACGCTTTCCAGCGCAATGATATAGCGCAAGTTATCGAGGTCATCAATACCGCTTTTTCAACCATACCTTATGATTTGTGGCGCGGTGCCACCGAGCTGCATTATCATGCCTTAGTCCATTTAACTTTTTCATTATTGGGTTCGTATATCCAAAGCGAAGTACATACATCAAAAGGCAGATGTGATGCCCTCATCAAAACGCCCACGCATATCTATGCTTTAGAATTCAAATTGGACAAAACAGCAGAAGAAGCCCGCGACCAAATTTTTGAAAAAGGCTATTTGACACCTTATATATATGAAGCGCAACAGAAAGTCGCAGTAGGCATTAATTTTTCGTCGGAACTTAAAAAGGTGGAAAGCTATTTAATCGAATATCTAGTAACCAATAACCAATAACCATTGGAATTCTGGTAAATTACCTTGGAAAGTCTGGTGAAAAATAAAAAAAACATTTATCTTTATGCAATCCCTCAGTATAAAAATGTTTTAACTCATCATTTAATTCTTTAAATCATGGCTTTTACAGAATTTAAAAATTTGGGGCAAATATTGAGGAAGTATGATATTAGCTTAGAAAAAAAGAACTTTATAGTCTTCACACCACAGGCGGCTCCAACACGTTTGGTAGAAGATATTGATTTTACACAGTCATCGCACCTGGCAAGTTGACAACGCTCTGACAGGTACGCCTGATTTTTGATTTAGATAAACTCTATCCTGCCCTCCATTTTATATTAGAGTCATGTAAAAATCAACTTATATCTTAAAATACGATTTTTTCTTTATGATTAAAATTCCTTACGGTATCAGCCATTTTCCAACGATGATAGAAAACAACTACTTCTATCAAGATAGGACAATGTTTATGCGTAAGTTAGAAGAAGAAGCGTCGCCATATCTCTTTTTTTTACGCCCAAGAAGATTTGGGAAAAGTCTATTTGTTTCGACTTTACTACATTACTATGGCTTAGAATTTAAAAATAAATCGGAACAACTTTTTGGGGCATTGGCAATTGGACAAAATCCAACGCCTTTGGCAAACAGTTTTTTAGTGCTTTCTTTTGAGTTCAGTCGTATTATGACAGATACGATACAAAATACTTATGATGGCTTTTTGTTTAATGTCAAGCAAGGCGTTAGGTTGTTTTTAAAAGAGTACGAAGTCTTTTTTCCGAATCTGGATTTTGATAAAGTTGTCCAAGAAAATGCACCTAACAAAGTATTGAGCAACCTTTTAGAAGTTCATCGTTTATATAAAGTACCGCATAACATATTCATTTTGATAGATGAATATGACCATTTTGCCAACGAACTCATTTCTTTTCACTTTGATTATTTTAAAGAGGCTGTTAGCCAAAATGGTTTTGTCCGAAAATTTTATGAAACCATTAAGACTGCAACAGGTATGGGTATTGTGCAAAAGTTTTTTGCCACAGGCGTTTCCCCTATTACTTTAGACAGTATGACGAGTGGATTCAATATAGCATCCAATATTTCTTTAGATATCCTATTCTATCAAATGTTGGGTTTTGTAGAAGAAGAAGTAGAAAATATATTGGAAAATATTGGTGTCGAAAAATTAGAATTACCCATCGTTTTGGCAGATTTACGTAATTGGTACGACGGATATTTATTTAATATAAAATCACCTAAGCATATTTATAATCCCGATATGGTTTTATATTTTGCCCAATTCTATAAAGCGCATAAATCATATCCGAATAATTTATTAGACCCCAATATTGCGACCGATTACAGCAAAATTCGCAACGTTTTTCGCATACAAAATAGAGAAACAGACAATTTAGCTGTTCTTCGAACTTTAAGCGAAACAGGGCGTGTATCAGCGCAATTGACGGATATGTTCAATTTTGAAAAAGTATTTAGTCACGATGATTTGGCAAGCCTTTTATTTTACATGGGCTTTTTGACCATTGAAAAAGCCGATTTTGCAGGGACTGTGTTTAAGTTTCCCAATTTTGTCATAGAACGTTTATATTCAGAATATTTCGTTAGCTTTTTGCAAAGTCAAGCGCATTTGCCCATAGATAATTCTAAAATGAATGCTTCGATACGCTCAATGGCGCGAACAGGTAATCCGCAACCTTTTTTTGACCAAGTTTCAGAAATACTCAAAAATCTCTCTAATAGAGATGCGTTCCATTTCAATGAAATGTCGCTCAAAGCTATTTTGGTAAGCTGTTTACACCAACAACAATTCTATTATGTACACTCTGAATATGAAACAAGTAAAGGTTATGTGGACGTTTTTTTGGAAGCCATTCGTGGCTATGACCCCGATTATCAAATAGCGATAGAGTTAAAGTACATTAAAAAAAGTGACGATAAAGACATATCGGTTTTATTAGATAAAGCCGATACGCAATTAACCGATTATTTAGTATCTAAAAAATTTGTTACTCGAAAAGGGCTTAAAGGTTTTGTCGTTATTGTAAAAGGCGATGATTTAACTTGGCGAGAACACCAACATTTGAACAGCCGTTTGCAATGACTTACACACACTTAGCATCCTACTACAAAGGCAAACGCGTTTTCATCGCTGCCTATCAGCATGGGCAATTAGGCGACGCTTGACCCCAGGGTAGAAATAGGTGAAAAGCCCATATTGTGGCATATTATGAAAATATATGAACACGATGGCTTCAATTTTTGGAAAGCTATGGATGCCTTAAGAGATAGAATAGAATTAGAGGG
>JAYTUQ010000294.1:0-20851 GCA_043744455.1 Saprospiraceae bacterium
TTAAAAGGGCTAAAGCAACTCAATCTAAATATAAAATAAATTCATCATGAATTAGAAATATTCGTTTTATTCCTAATTTAACAAAGTCAAGTTAATAAAAATATCAAAAATTTATTTAATATGAACAAAAAATTGCACCTATTACTTGCTCTTATCTTCGTTTCTTCATTGAGTATATTGAGTGCTCAGACGAATTTTAAACTCAAACAAACAGGCTATGTCGGCGCTTTGAGACCAGAAACAACCAATGATTGGACAAAAGGTTGGACTAATTTCGATCCTAAAAATGCCGTTTACGCTGCTCCAACAGATACAGTGACATTGAACGGTATGATTTCTACTTTAGCTGTTCCGGGTGAGAAAGACATAACAGGCACAACAACACTTACTGCCTCTACAGTTTATCTATTGAAAGGCTTGGTTGTTGTCAGAAGCGGTGGTAAATTGGTCATTCCAGCCGGAACGGTCATCCGAGCACTTGCTGATTTGAATACTTCACCTAAAAACTACGCATCAATTATCGTTGAGCGGGGTGGTAAAATCGAAATCACAGGTACAGAAACCAATCCTGTCGTTATTACTTCTGCAAAAGCCGTTGGTGCGCGCGAAAGAGGTGATTGGGGTGGTTTACTCATTGCCGGTAAAGCGAATCACAACCTTTTGGACGCAACACTCAACAATATCCAAATGGAAGGCTTCAATGGTGTCACTTTTGATGCGAATTTGGCTAAATTTGGTGGTAGCGACAATACGGACAATTCAGGCATTGTCAGCTATTTGCGCCTTGAATTCGGTGGCATTGCCTTTGAAGTTAATAAAGAAATCAACGGTTTGACTTTGGGTTCTGTTGGTTCAGGCACCCAACTTGACCACGTTCAAGTGTCTTTTTCTGGTGATGACTCTTTCGAGTGGTTCGGTGGTGCTGTCAATTCCTCTTACCTCATCGCATGGAAAGGGACAGACGACGACTTCGATACAGACAATGGTTACGAAGGTATCAGCCAATTTGGGTTGGGTGTCCGTGATTCTGCTTATTACGATTTAACGTATGCTTTAGCTTCAGGTAGCTCTACTTCTGAAGGTTTTGAAAGTGACGGCGAAGCAACAGGCACAGCCGACGTTTCTGCTTCAAAAGACTACACAAACTGTGTTTTCTCAAACTATACAATGGTTGGACCGATTCTCATGGGTTCATCTTATGCGGCTTCAAGCAGCTTAACACAAGCCGCTTTTCGTCGTGGTGCACGTATCAGAAGAAATTCAAGCCAACGTATTGTCAACAGTATCTTCATGGGTTATCGCAACTTCTTGATGATTGACGGTGACAGTTGTGTGCGCAATACAAACAATGCAGCCGCTTTGGCTTTGGTGTCACCGAACACGCCTGTTGATGTCAAATTAAAGCAAATAATGTTTTCTAATAACTTGATTATCAATACCGCCAATTCTTTTACGGGTTCAACAACAGCCAATGGATTGGTTGAAGTTTCAGCGGCAGATAAATTAGCAGTTATTGACGCATGGGTACGTTTATCTGGACTTTTAGCCAATAAAATCAACCCAGTCGCTTTCACGCCAGGTACTTTGTTGGTCAATGCTTCAGCTTATTCGACAACGCCCGATTTTCGCCCGATTACAGGTTCAGCCGCCTTGTCAGGTGCTAATTTTACAGATAATCCTGTTTTGGTTAATCTTTTCTTGTTGAATGACAGCAAAGACCTTAAAACGGTCTCATTCGCACCCATTTATCCCAATCCTGTTTCAAATGGTACTTTGAATTTCGGTCGTGAAGTTGTTTCATTCGGCATCTTTGACATGACAGGCAAATTGATGTTGCACGGTTTTGATACCAATCAAGTCAATATCAGCACCTTATCAAAAGGCATGTATTTCATAAAATTGGATGGTCAAGTACAGAAGTTTATTGTTCAATAAATATAAAGAAATTGCGTAAACATTATGTTTATGTTGGTTAAGCCATTCTGCAAGACAGAATGGCTTTTTTTATGGCTGATTTAGATGGATTTGAGTGATTTTACTGAGGGGGATGATTGATGTTGTATAAAAACAAGACCGTTTAATCAAGCCTCCGCAAACTCAGGCATAAGTTTACGGCGGTAAGGAGGACGAAATCCTAAGACAATATCACTTTTGGGAATCCCTTTTTCGGCAAGTAATAAGGCAATTTTCAAGTCCGTTCCGTCGTGTTGAATCCACACTTTGCCGTTAGGTTTTAAATCAATGTGACTTTTAAACTGAAGCCCTCTGTAAAGGCATGACCTTATTCAGAATTGTTTGCAATAAGTTATTGGCTTCATGTTGTTGCTTTTTTATAAGATTCAACTCTTCTAAAACAGAATTAAAAACGCCGCTTGTATTGGATGTCAAAATAGCTTCTTTTAGCTTCAAAGCGTAGGATTCATATTGTTTTTCATTAAAAAAAGCATTTTGAGTAGGCAAATAGGCTTCGGGTAAATCAACTATATTGACAATTAAGATAGCCTTTTCAGTTAAATCGTTGTCCAAATCCAATAAATACACAAAAGCATTTTGTGTAATAATTTGTCTTAGATTAATTTGTTTATTGAAAAAATCTTTAAGCGTTTCTTCCGACAATTTCGCAATCAACCATCTGTTATACGCATCGTCACTGTCCACCCATTTATACAAATAATGCTCATGTGGATTGTTTTCGTCAATAAAATGAGACAAAAGAGGACCTTCATGGAAAAGGAAATCACCTAAATGCAGCGGTTTGAAACCCAATTTTGCAATATTTAACCCTTGTATCGTATCCATTGTTATAAATTTTTTATTATTTTGAAACGTTGGCTGTATGAACTTTCAGCAACAGGATGATGATTAAAATGTCCTTTCTCGTCGGGTTCGCTATTCGCGCCATCTTGTTCTGTCATCTGCCCAACAGCTATTTTAGTTCCTAAGATATTGTATGCTTTTTGTTGTAGAAATTCTTTTAATTCATAAAATCGCATTTCAGCATTTTCCGTACTATCAAACATTGAAAGGGCTAAACTTTGGCAAACCAATTCAGGGCTTTTCTGCCAAAACCGTTTAGGATTTTTGAGGTATTGCGGCTGAAAGTTTCTTGAATCCTCGATGTCATCAAAAACCCAACGAAACACTTGTTCTATATTTTGGGGTTTGTAATCCTTTGGCGGACAGTCTTTTAATACTAATGAATCAAATGTTTGTTGATATTGAAAAGTCATCATTGTTATGTATGTTTTATGCAAATTTAGAGACTTTTTACTAAAATGTCAGTTATTTGACAAAAAGGTGGGTGTCGTATTAAGCTTTTTGACCCCTCAGTAAAAACGACTCCTTTCAATGTACTTGTCGTTTATACAGCCGATAAGAAAAAACAACAGGCACAAAGCACATAACCGCAATCGTCGCCAGCATAAAAAGCATCCCCGCTTTGTTAGATACAAACAGAGCCGAAGCAGCTATCAACAAACCACCCACAAACCACATTTTTCCCGCCAATTGATGCGTTTTTCGCCAATTATCTTCGTTTTCGAGTGTCCAGGGCAGCCGCATACCGACAAAATAATTGGGTTGAATGCTGTGCATCAAGTTACCCAAAGCAGTGAAAAAGAGACCCAAAAGGACGAACATAAAGCTACCTGTTTTGCCGTACAAAGTCGAATAAACGATGTAAAGCGATAAGCCACTCATGAAAATCAACAGCAGTATCGCCATCTTGTCGAAAGTGTCTTTTGAGGCTTGTTTGGCGCGTTTGGGGTCAATTTTATCAATATTTTTGATTAAAAAGTAAACGCCTAAGCCAAGCGTCATCAGTATCCCAATCGGTACTAAAGCACTGCTTTTTGAGCCAAACGCATCAGGTGTGCCATCAATGCCAAAGTGCGTTGGCACACGTTCGGGCAAGTCGTTCCAAATAAACGCAGCATAGACAAAAGGGGCACATACAAGAAAAATAACAGACAATACTTGAACTAAATTACTGGTTTTCATTTTTTTATAAATTAAAATATTTAATAAATTTATTTTTTTAACGCTAACATCCACTTCATAATCTCATCTAAAACAGTCGTATTTAAAGAATACACCACAAATTGACCGTCTTTGGCAGACGACACCAAATTGGCTTGTCGCAGCAAATCCAAATGATGCGAAATGGTCGGTTTGCCCACATCAAAACGGTCGGAAATATCACCCGCCGACAAATCGCCCTCTTTCAGCATTTCTAAAATGGCGCGTCGAATCGGGTCGTTTAAAGCTTTGAAAACACTATTCATTGTGCATTAATTTTATATTTCGACAAATATCGAAATATTAAACTTAAATGTCAATAGGATAAGATTAAAAAAACGACAAATCCATTAAGAATTTCGATAAACGTCGAAATGTTTTTATTTAATCTTCACATTAACTTAAAATTGGCTTTACAATATCTTAATACTGAGGGGGTACTTTTGCATCATCTTAATACAAAAAGTAAATTTTTTTTCATACATTCTTGTTTGGTTCTCTGGCTTCATCAGAGTCGCTTGCGTCGGGCAATCATCGTAAAGCGTTGTTCCTCAATATATTCAAGCTCATCATACTTTTCAGTCTCTGCTTTTCAGAAGTTGCTCGTCTCACATCGTTGATACGAGTTTTTTTTTTATATTAAAAACTGGCCCCTCAGTACTCTGACCAAAAAGTCATACTTAAGGATTTGATAAACTTCCCTTAATGCTGAATTAAGACGATAAAAAGACCTTTGAAAGAAAATTCAGATATTCAACCAATAAAAATGAAAAGAAAATTAGATATAGCTGTCATTTCTGATGTACACCTCGGCACACGCGGCTGCCACGCCAAGGAGCTATTGAATTACCTCAAGAATATCAAACCCGATACACTTGTTTTGAATGGCGACATCGTTGACATGTGGCAGTTCAAAAAATCGTATTTCCCAAAAGAGCATACCAAAGTCATCAATCGCATCCTCAAAATGTCACTTTCTGGTACAAAAGTCTTTTATATCACAGGCAATCATGATGATACACTGCGCAAATTCAGCGATTTACAGATTGGTGATTTTCATCTATGTGACAGCCTTGTGCTTCAAATTGGCGGCAAAAGGCATTGGTTTTTTCACGGAGATGTGTTCGATACCTCCGTTATTCGGCTTCGATGGTTGGCAAAATTGGGCGGTAAAAGTTATGATTTGTTGATCAGGCTCAACAAGACTGTAAATTTTATTCTGCAACTGATAGGGAAAGAGAAAGTCGCTTTTTCAAAAATCATCAAGATGCGGGTAAAAGAAGCCGTCAAATTCATCAACGATTTTGAACATCAAGCCATAGAAGCAGGTCGGAGCAAAGGTTTCGACGTAGTTATTTGCGGTCATGTACATACACCGCAGCAACGTACTGAGGGGTCTGTTTTGTACCTCAATGCAGGTGATTGGGTCGAAAATTTGACAGCATTAGAATATTCTTTTGGCGAATGGATGGTGTATCACTATAACGAATTGGACTATGAATTAGCCAATCCAAGACTGGATATTAAACTGTCGGATATGGATTTAGAAGAGGATTTGCAGATACAAAATCCACAAATGGCTTTTATCACACAATTTTTTAAGGAAGTACCTAATCTGAAAATGGAAAATCAACACATTTTAAAGACACAATGAATACAATACGAACAACCAAAGCACCCCTCAGTAAAATCAATCAAATGGTTTTTCAAGGGGTACACAGCAACAATTTGATTTATAACACCTGTTGGGAAGACCCGCATTGCGACCGTCAACTCCTCGAACTGGATGGGTCGAGTAAGGTTGTGATGGTAACTTCAGCGGGTTGCAACGCACTGGATTATGCCCTCGATAAACCTGCGGAAATAAATTGTGTAGATATGAATCCACGACAAAATGCGCTGTTAGACCTTAAAAAAGCGGTTTTTCAAGCTGGAAGCCATGAGGACTTGTATAAAATGTTTGGTGAAGGAGCGCACCAACAGGCTTACGATTTCTACAAAACGGCTTTACGTCCTGCTTTGCCCGACTATGCACAAACCTATTGGGATAAAAATATGTCTTTTTTTATTGGAAAAGGCATTCGGAAGTCCTTTTATTGGCACAGCACATCAGGTTTATTTGCCTGGACTTTTTCTCGTTTTTTGAAGTTTCAGAAGAAAAAGTATAAGCTCGCGACACGCCTTTTTGAAGCACAAAGTTTAGATGAGCAACGTGATATTTATGCTGAATTAGAGCATAAACTCTTCAATAATTTTGTAAAGTGGACGATGAGTCAACAAATAACCATGACAATGTTGGGTGTCCCCGACAGCCAAAAGCAATTATTGAAGCCTGATACTGAGGGGGTCGGTTTTGTTGAAAAATCCATGAGACAAGTATTTACACAATTACCCATTTGGGACAATTATTTTTGGCAACTTTATTTTCATGGCAAATACATGCCCAATTGTACGCCTAACTACTTGAAACCGATTCATTTCGAGACCTTAAGAAACCAAATGACAACAATTAAAACGCACAATTCAACAATCACAGACTTTTTGAAGCAAAAACCTGATGCCTATTCGCATTATGTTCTGCTTGATCATCAAGACTGGTTGGCAGCCAATAATCGTCCTGCGCTTGAAGAGGAATGGCGGACAATTTTAGACAATAGTCGAGTAGGTACGCGAATTTTATTGCGTTCAGCTGCTTATGAAGTGGGCTTTTTTCCTGATTTTGTCCGTAACCGTGTTGTTTTTGATAAAGAAAAAACGGCAGAATGGCATCAAAAAGATAGGGTAGGGACTTACGGAAATGTCTATTTGGGTATTGTAAAAAATTAATGACGACGCATTTGGACAACGTATCGAATATTTTCAAAATATCCAATACGTTTTAATAAATTTGCTTTATAAATACCTACATATCAATAGCTTATGAACGCAACGCAACAGATTACTTTATTTGATGGGACAGACCAAGAGGCTAAAATGCAGAGCTATTACCGTTTTCACGCTAAAATATATGACTTGACACGCTGGATATTTTTATTTGGGCGCAAACACTTATTGGATAGCTTGCCCTACAAACCAACAGATAGTCCGACGATTATGGAAGTGGGTTGTGGAACAGGTTGTAACATAGAAAAACTATCGCATCATTTCCCAAAAGCACAACTTATAGGTGTTGATGTGTCGGCTGCTATGCTCGATATAGCGGATAAAAAGCGACGAAATATGCCTAATTCTATAGTTTTAGCGCAAAAAAACTATGGTGTGGAAACCTTTGATTTTTTCCAAAAACCAGATTGTATTTTATTTTCTTATTGCTTAACGATGGTCAATCCGAACTGGGAAAACCTGGTTTTGCAAGCTAAAATAGACTTGAATAAAAATGGTATCGTTGCCATTGTAGATTTTCATACATCCCGATATGCTTGGTTTCGCCGTTGGATGCGCGTCAATCATGTGCGTATGGAAGGGCATTTATTGCCGTTTTTGGAACGCCACTTTGAGACGGTCAAATTGGAACGTCGTCGGGCTTATTTCGGTCTATGGCATTATATGGTCTATATTGGTATGGTAAAACAATGATTTTTATATTTGAATCAAAGATTAAAGCCTGCTCGATACCACATCGAACAGGCTTTTTTGTGGGGATACTGAGGGATACTGTATTTCTGTAAATAATGTTTCACAGAAATGCAGGCACTAATTCACCCTGTTTTTTGGTGTTTTCCTTAGTATTTTCCATCAAAATAGCTTCAACAATGTGATTTTGAAGGTTTTGTTGTCCCACCAAAAACCAATCTTCATCTGTGATACCATATAAAAACGAGTGGCGGTTTGTGCCGTCGGGACGAATCATGTGTTTGCGAATAAAACCCTCTTGTTGTGCGCCAATTTTGTCCAAAGCTCGTTGTGACCGGCGATTGCGTTCATCTACTTTGAAACCGACACGGACAACATGCCAGACAGTAAAGGCATGAGTAAGCATCAAGTTTTTGGCTTCATCGTTGAAACCCTGCCCCCATACTGAGGGGTCGTACCACGTCCAACCAATATCGGTTTTGTTGTGCCGAAAGTCCATGTCTTGAAAACGGGTTGTGCCAACGACGGCATCGGTACGATTGTCAATAACCGCAAAAGCAAAGACTTTTTGGTGCATTTGCAGCTCCAAAGTGTCATAAACCCACGTCCAAAACACGTCTTTTTTCCAACCTTCGATGGGCAGATATTGCCAAATGAGGGGATTAGCTGCCACTTTTTCAAGTTCATAAATGTGGCGCAAGGATAGTTTTTCAAGCCGAATAAGATGTCCGTTTAAGCGAAAAGGATGTATCATTTTTTCGTTTGATTAGTGATTAAAAACGATACAAGATTAGGGTAAGAAAGGGTAGATTTGCTCACATCGGGCTTTAAGTTTGTGTAACCTCTGCGTTAAGTTTTTGTGTTTAACCATTTTACAAATAAAAACCCTTGAAACTCAATAAAATGCCCCCCCTCAGTATATTTGCCTTAATTTAAGTTTCAAACAAAAATATTACCTATTTTATAAATCAAAAAACAATGAATAGAAAAGAATTTATTAAAGCCACTGCCATAGGTGCAGCCTCACTAACTATTCTGCCAACAACAGGTATTTTAGCAACAAAAAAAACGACAGCTGATAAGGTGAGGGTCGTGATAATGGGCGTTGGTGCACGCGGCTTGAGTCACCTCGAACTGTTGTTGATGCGTGCCGATACGGATGTTGTGGCTATCTGCGATGTAGATGACATTACGCTCAACAAAGCGAAAGCAATGATTACCAAAAGCGGTAAAACAATGCCGCAGATTTTCACTGGCGATGATTATGCATGGCGTAAAATGTTGGAGATGAAGAACTTAGATGCCGTTATTATTGCAACCCCATGGGAATGGCATAAGTCTATGATTATTGGTTCGTTAGAAGCGGGTATTAAATACGTGGGTTCGGAAGTCGTCATAGGCATTACTTTGGAAGACCATTGGGACGTTGTGAAAGCGGCAGAAAAGTACAAAGGTCATGTGATGATGTTGGAAAATGTCTGTTATCGTCGAGATGTTATTGCTGTTTTGAATATGGTGAGACAAGGTTTGTTTGGCGAAATGGTGCATTTGCAAGGCGGCTATCAGCACGATTTACGTGAAGTGAAATTCAATGACGGCAAGGGCTATTATGGCAAAGGTGTGGAATATGGCGAAAAAGGTTATTCAGAAGCCAAATGGCGCACCAACCATTCGCAATACCGCAACGGCGATTTGTATCCCACGCATGGCATCGGTCCTGTGGCGCATTATGCCAATATTAATCGGGGCAATCGCTTTTTGACATTGAGTTCTTTTTCGTCAAAAGCAAGGGGTTTGCACAACCATATTGTCAAAAAAGGCGGCGAATCGCATCCGAATGCTAAGGTAAATTTCAAATTGGGTGATGTTGTGACAACGCAAATCAGTTGTGCCGGTGGCGAAACGGTGATGTTGCAACATGATACTAACTTGCCGCGTCCATATTCTTTAGGCTTTCGCGTGCAAGGTACTGAGGGGTTGTGGATGGATGTAAATAAGGGTATTTACATTGAAGACAAATCGAAAAAAGCGCATCAATGGGACGATGCGAAGGAATGGCTGGACAAATATGACCATCCATTGTGGAAAAAATATGGTGCTGATGCACAAGGCGCGGGACATGGCGGCATGGACTTTTTTGTGATTCATTCCTTTATAGAATCGGCAAAACGCAAAACACCAACGCAAATGGACGTGTATGACGCGGCAACTTGGAGCGCAATTACGCCTTTAAGCGAACATTCGATTGAATTGGGCAATGAAACCGTGGAGTTTCCTGATTTTACGAGTGGGCAGTGGATGTATCGCAAGCCTGTGTTTGCTTTAGGTGATGATTATTGAGTGGTGGATAATGTAAGTTGGGGAAATTTTCAAAATTTCCCTAACTATACGATTGTTTTATGCAACAGCAAAACCTGTGTCTGGACGCATAATAGGTGCGCGGAAACCTAAAACAATATCTTGGTGAGGAATACCTTTTTCGAGTAGTTTTTGAGCAATAATAAGGTCAGTACCATCGTGATGAATCCAAATTTTACCATTATGGCGGACTTCAAGGTGTAAAAAACAACCATAGTTTCGTCGTTCTTTCTGCCAATTATTGTTGTAAAGTAAATATTGACCGTTTGTATCATCGGTGATACTTTGGATGGTCAAATTGGTATTTGCATCTTCTTGTTCATGTAGTATATCATCAATAATATTCTTGACGATATTTTTATATTGATTTAATTTATCCATTTTTCTATTGTTTCTGCTTCAACGTTATAGACAATGATTTTAATATTATAGCGTGTAATGGCTTTCAATGTCAATGGTTCAGTAAATAAAGTGTCGTAAATATCCAAAGGCACAGCTAGGTACAAAATTCGGTCTGATTCAATATCTTCCAAAGCCAACTGATAATAATTGAATTGACCTAAAGCTTTGTAGAATTCGTGAATTTCGGATAGACCAATGAAACTTTTGATTTCAACAGCTATTTTTTTATTTCCTTTTTCAGCAGCAATGACACGTTCTGCGCCTAAATCTACTTCAAGTCGCCTTTTAAATGTGGGGATATAAAGTGGGTCATTGGTAATTGTCCACCCAATTTGTTGCAAAGCTTTTTTTACTAAATTATGGTATTTGTCTTTTGCCATATACTTTTTGAAACAAAAATACACTATTTTATGGAATTACAATCCATTTTACGAACCTATGGTTTAGAAGTTAATACCCTGATAATTGAAGCATTTGGCAGTGGTCTCATCAATCATACATGGCGCATAACAACGTCTGATCAAATTTATATTTTGCAACGCATTAACGATGATGTTTTTAAAAATCCAAAAGACATTGCTTCTAATATCACTTTGATAGCCAATCATTTACAGCATTTTTATCCTGAATATTTGTTTGTGTCACCTATAAAAACAAGGGTAGGAAAGGAGGAGATGATTTTTGTGGAAAATGAAGGCTATTTCCGTTTGTTTCCGTTTGTTAAAGGGTCACATTCAAAAGATGTGGTCGAAACGCCCGAACAGGCATTTGAAGCGGCGGCGGAGTTTGGAAAATTTACGTTTTTACTGAGGGGGGTCAATGTGGACGATTTGAAAACGACCATTCCTCAATTTCACGACCTTAGTTTGCGCTATCAACAGTTTCAAGATGCTTTAGAAAATGGCAATAAAGAACGCATGCTTGAAGCCGAAGAATTGATTGAGGTTATTAAACAAAATGCCGATATAGTAGAAGCATATGAGCGCATCAAAACGAATCCAGACTTTAAATTGCGGGTAACGCATCACGATACTAAAATAAGTAATGTACTTTTTGACGAAAGCGATAAAGGCTTGTGTGTCATAGATTTAGATACGGTTATGTCGGGCTATTTTATCAGTGATGTAGGCGATATGATGCGCACATATTTGTCTCCTGTGAGTGAGGAGGAAACAGATTTTAGTAAAATTGAAGTACGTGACGATTTTTTTAGGGCGATTTGTCAAGGCTATTATAACGAAATGAAAGATGAGTTGACGGATACTGAGGGGGGGTATTTTTACTATGCCGGCAAGTTCATGATTTACATGCAAGCCCTACGGTTTTTGACGGATTATCTCAATAACGACGTGTATTATGGTGAAAAATACCCGAAACATAATTTTAACAGAGCTAAAAATCAAGCCGTTTTATTGGAAAAACTCATAGAAAAAGCGACTTTATTAACGAAAGAGATTTTTAAGTGATGAAATCACATACTCTTTTGTACTAACTGAAAAAAATTAGAAATATTTTTAACTTTGGGATAAAGTAAGTATATGAAACCTAATAACAATATCACGATAAAACACATCGCACAAACGTTGGGTATCTCTATCTCGACGGTTTCTCGCGCCTTGCACGATGCCTACGATGTCAGTCCTGAAAAGCTATAGAGGTTTTAAAGGTTTTTACTGAGGGGGTCAAAAACGTGGAAACTTACCCTTTTTCACGGCTTCCATTATCCGAATTTGCTCAATAACATGTTCTGGTTTTACAGATAATTCGCCGCCGTTGACTATTGTTTCATAGAGATTTTGAAACAAAAGACCAAAATTACCTGCTTTTGTCGCTATCTTTCCTTGCAGATGCAGTCCGTTTAAATCTGTAGTCAATGTGCCGTAATTATTGGGGTCGTCTTCGCCAAAACCTTTGGCATCGGGCGACATACCTGCTTTCAACATATCTTCTTGGGGGTCAATGCCGTATTTAACAAATGAGCCGTTTGTACCATTAATCCTATAACGTGGCGTCGGTTCGCGTACCAAAAGACTGGCTTTTAAGGAGACTTGAAAACGTCCGTAGTCTAAGCGCAAATCAAAGGCATCGTCTATGGTGGTATTTTTGCGTTGCGTCATCACTTGACCATCAAAACTTTTGGGTGTACCGAACAAAACAAGGGCTTGATCGAGAATGTGTGCGCCTAAATCGTATAAAACGCCTGTGACCAACGATGGAACTTCTTTCCATTTCTTAGGATTAGCATTCGGTTGCCAACGGTCAAAACGGGCTTCATAATTCAAGACTTCGCCGACCAGACCGTCTTTTATGACTTGTTGAACGGTTTGAAAATCACCATCGAAACGACGATTTTGATAAACGGATAGTATTTTGCCTTGTTTAGCCGCTAAATCCATCAATATCTCACATTCCGCGACGGTGGAAGACATGGGTTTTTCGACCAAAACGTGTTTACCTGCTAAAAGGCTTCGGCGCGCATAATCGAAATGCGTTTCGTTGGGGCTGCTGATGATGACGAGGTCAATGTCTTTATCCATCAAGACATCATCGAGGTTTTTGACCGATTTTACTGAGGGGTATATGTCAGAGGCTGTTGATGCTGAATTTTGCACCACGGTTTTTAAATGGAAGTTTGGATTAACCATTAAAAAAGGAGAAATTAAGTAGCGACCTGACAAACCGAAACCGATGAGACCGACGTTGAGTTTTTTGTTTTGCATGATTCTTTTATTTTTTAGACAAGCACTGCGCGCCAAAATTATGTAAATCTTCGTGGTTCTGTGTTAAATCACTTAGAAAATACGGAACTTCTATTTATTCATTCTGTAAGCCATTCGTTGGTTCAAAGGATTCTCTCGTATCCACACCACAAAGGCGGTTACGAGTCACATCAAAAATTTTGCAGCGTACAAAACGAAACGTGTTTTGCACTGAACAAAACGTGTTTTGCGCTGAACAAAACCGTGTTTTATACTGAACAAAACGTGTTTTGCGCTGAACAAAACCGTGTTTTATACTGAACGAAACGTGTTTTGTACTGAACGAAACGTGTTTTGCACTGAACGAACCGTGTTTCGTACTGAACGAAACGTGTTTCGTGCTGAACGAAACTGTGTTTTATACTGAACGAAACGTGTTTTGTAGGGAGTAAAACGTGTTTTGTACTGAGGGGGTTGCTGTACAAAGAAAAGCAAAAGGGCATAAGCAGCAGATTACAGGAGTGAGAGACTAACAGCATAGTAGGTAATCCGTGAAAACACCGACACCAGCGCCGCCGTTCGTTTGTTTGGGGGTTGGTAGGTAATTTGGGAAGAGTTTGCGCCATTGGTAAAATTCATGGAAAACGATTGTAAAAATCGCCTCTCGGTCCAACATCTATGAGCAGAAGAAAATTATCAGCAGTCAATTTGAAACCGAGGCGATAATCACCAAAGCGGATACGGAAATAGCCTTTGTTGTTTTTGCCTTGCATTTCTTTGCAATTGGGTAAGTTCGACAGTGTTTGAGTTGCTTCTATGGTTTGTAAGACGAGGGCTAATCGCTTTCGGTTTTCATCTGATAATTGACGGGCGGCTTTGCGAAAATGGTTGGTTGTTGTGTAGTTCATAAGTTCGCCCAAGTTTTGATTTCGTTTTTAAAGTCCGCATCTTCTTCCAAACTCAATGGAACGGCTTGCTCGGTTTCTTCGAGATAAAGCAGGGTTTCAAGGATAGAAGCGTCTTCTTTTTCTTCCAGATTCATGGTTTGCCATTGATCCGTCAGAACATATTTGTTGTGCAGTCTTTCTCGAATCATCAAGTCTCCGGGCGAAACGGTAGCAGATGTATTTTGCCGAATCAAAATAGATAGAAAAGCATCCAATTTAGACAAGTTCGTTGGATTCAATTGACCCAATTTTTGCAAAACAGATTGATATAAGATTGTATCAGACATCAGCTATATTTTTTATAAAAGTAAATTTTATTCAAAGTTAAAACAAATAACCCAATAATCTACCTCATTCTTTTGTTACTACCCGCCGTACTCGAAGCACAAAGCAGTAGTAGAGGGCGCAGCGACGAGTCAATCCTTCACGATTAATTGCCACAATTGGACAACAGGCTTATACTTCGTGCATCTGAAACCGTATCGTGAGATGTTTGAATACACAACCGATTGATTTTCAATGCTGAAACCGATTCTAAACACCCAAAACAATACACTAAATACTTAAAAATACTGCCCCGCCTTGCGGGATGACGCTCTGCGTCAAGGGGGTGCTTTATCCCAAAAAATAACTTTTAGGCACCTCGTTTAGTAGTTCGGATTCTGCTTCAACTTGCCTTGATACGCGTCCAAAGTTGCTTGGTCGAAAGGGAAAAGCTCACTTTTGTTGGGTGTAAAGAACGATGCGAAGCCTTGCCAATGCTTCGGCAGCACTTGTCAACGGAATGTCTTTCAATTGTTTAGAGTTGACCGATGACACCGAACCCAAGACATCGCGCTTGTTAACAGATTCGTAGCCGATAGCCACTACTTCATCCAACAATTTAGAATCAGAAGCCAGCTTAATGTCGAAGACAGATTGGTTGCCAATCGTCACTTTTTGGCTGACATAACCAATGAAACTGAAGGTTAATATCCCCCCCTCAGTAGGCACACTCAAAGAGAAGTCGCCATCAAAATCTGTTATCGTTCCTTTAGTTGTGCCGTCTAAAACAAGCGAATTTTACTTGACTTTGTACAATAAATACGCGCCCTCATGGTGGTTTAAAATGCTGTTGTTACCTTTTCGTGATACTTATTTTGTTCATTTGTTCAATGGAAAATGCTTTTTTAAAAGTGCTCTTTTGAAACAATTAATAAAACAGCGTGTTAGCTAAATCCGATAGCGCAACATTTATCGTATATCAGGTGAGACATTGCTTATAAATAAAAATGAAAAAAAACAACACTGCCATACTCCTTTTTAGCCGAACCGCTACCGCCGAAGCTGCCGCAAAGCCGCTCTCTTTGGGTAAGCGTTCTGCTGAATCCGTGGCAGCATTTTTAGTCAATCATGCCAAAAAGTTAACGGCTAAAACTCAATTACCCGTCTTCTTTTTTTCTGAAAAACAACAACGGGGCGATACCTTCGGCGAGCGTTTTGCCAATGCGTTTGAAGACGTTTTTACACTGGGTTTTGAGCACGTCATTTCTATTGGCAATGATTGTTTAACCGTCTCGACTGCCGATATTTTAACAGCTGCAAAATCGCTTGAAAGCATCCCCTTGACGCAGAGCGTCATCCCGCAAGGCGGGGCAGTATTTGGCTCTACGACGGACGGCGGTGCGTATCTCATTGGTTTAGATAAATCTATATTCCAGAAGAACGACTTTCAAAACATTCATTGGCAAACCCATTCGACCTTTTCAGAACTTGTCCAATTTATTGAAAAACAAGCCTTTACGCCCTTTTTACTTTCCGAAAAATCAGATATTGACACCCTTGTAGATTGGGGGAAAATACTCCAAGTTGTTTCTCCAGCAATAAAAAAAACGCTCCTACGGCTTTTCAACATAGGTGCGCCAACGCCTTTGGTACGCGCCTTTTTACCCATCAATGACCGCTTTTTAAGTACCGCTATCGCCCTTCGCGCACCACCTTTTTACGTATAAAAACTTAGTATAAACTACAAAACGAACTTTACTATCCCATGCCAGATGGTAAAGGTGTTCGTTTTTTCTTAAAAAAGCACTCTTATACTGAGGGGGGTAATCGTATGTCGTAGCAGCGGTTTTTCCTTCATAATTTAATATAAAAACACCTAAAATGACTATAAATTCACTTAAAATATCAACAAATAAACTCTTTCGAGCATTATTCTACTTGTTTTTATTACTGCCTTTTACATCGCTTTTGGCACAACAAACCAAAACAATTACAGGCTCTATTTATGATGCCACGTCAAAACAAGGCGTTGTCGGAGCATCCATAACGGCAAGGGTTGACGGTAAAATTATCGGTGTTGTGTCCGATGAAAAAGGTGCGTTTGAACTACAACTCAAGGAGAATATCACTAAAATAACGGTTTCGTCAGTCGGTTTTCAAACGCAAGATGTTGTATTGAATAATGCCTCAAATGTGATGATTTACCTTGAATCAGGCTTGGACTTATCAGAAGTTGTCGTCACCGCTTTGGGTTTAGAACGCCAATCGAAAAGTCTGGGTTACGCTGTTCAGCAAATCGACGGTGCGGAGTTGAGTAAAGTAAAATCTGCCAATTTTTTAGACAATTTGGCGGGAAAAGTGGCGGGTTTGACCGTTACATCTGGCTCTTCGGGCGTGGGTTCTTCGACAAAAATCAGCATCAGGGGCGAGTCTTCTTTTACAAACTCCAACCCCTTATTTGTTGTTGACGGCATTCCAATCAACAACAATACTGTGGTTAATAGTGTCAACGACGATGCCAACGGCTTTATGGAAGTGGATTTTGGTAACGGTGCGATGGAGGTCAATCAAGACGATATTGAATCGGTTACGGTTTTGAAAGGTGGCACGGCTGCAGCTTTGTACGGCGCAAGGGCTTCAAACGGGGCAATTATCATCAAAACAAAAAATGGCGCAAAAAGTAAAGGCATCGGTGTATCGTTCAACGCTACGACTTTCGTAGAAACGCCTTTCCAATTGCCGCAATTTCAAAACACTTACGGCTTAGGCAACAGCGGCAAATATGCCTACAAAAACGGTTTGGGGGCGGGCATCAACGACAATATTACGTACAGTTACGGACCTCGTTTAGATGCGGGTTTGAGCATCGCGCAGTACGACAGTCCTGTGACTTTGCCCGATGGTCGAGTGGTGCGTGCGGCAGACAATGCTTTGTACAGTGGTCAAGCGATTACGCCGACACCTTTTGTCGCTTATCCCAATAATTTGAGTGATTTCTATGGTACGGGCTCTACTTTTATCAATAATTTGGCATTTACGGCGGGTAATGACAAGAACAATGCGCGTTTGTCAGTGAGCAATTTGGATAGTAAATCCTATATTCCAGGCGTTGATTTGAAGCGTAAAACGATTGCAACATCGTTTAATTTTAACCCAACATCGAAGCTGAAAATCACGTCAAATATCAATTACATCAATACTTCAAGCCGCAACCGCCCTGCCACAAAATACGGTTCTGAAAACATCAACTACGCATTGGTCGCATGGTTTGGTCGTTCTAATAGCACCGCGCCTTTGAAAAACTATTGGCAACCAGGTTTGGAGAACGTGCAACAGTTTTCATACAATTATACGTTCTTCGACAATCCCTATTTTACCTTGTATGAAAACCGCAATGGCTTTGGGCGCGACCGTGTTTTTGGCAATTTGTCCGCCCGTTATGCGTTCACCCCCGAACTGTCATTGCTGGTTAGAAGCGGTATGGATTACTCGAATGAAGACCGCACGTTTCGTCGAGCATTTAGCACAAACCGTTTCAAAACGGGTGCTTATGCCGAGCAAAATGTCTTTTATAGGGAAGTCAATTCCGATTTTTTATTGAATTATGTAAAAAATATCAGCGATTTCAGCTTAGATATTTCGGCGGGGGGCAACCGAATGGATCAAAAAGCATCGTTTGAGCAAATTCAAGCCTCAACCTTAGCCCAACCGGGCGTTTATGCTTTGACGAATGCCGCTTCGCCTTTGGAATACTTTACAAATGTGGGCAATAAGCGCATCAACAGCGTCTATGGTATCGCCAAATTAGGCTTTCGAGACTTCCTTTATGTCGATATAACAGGCAGAAACGATTGGTCAAGTGCTTTGGCAACTGCGACGTCATCGGCAAATACGTCGTTTTTCTACCCCTCAGTATCAGCGGGTTTTGTGGTATCAAATGTCCTCAAAATGCCTTCAAATATCTCATTTTTGAAACTAAGAGGCAGTGTCTCAAAGGTCGGCAACGATACAAAACCGTTCCAAACCAATGGGGCTTTTGTGGCGCGAACTGCCGTCAATGGTTTGCCGAGTTTCAGCGACCAAAACCAGATTCCGAACGCCAATTTGAAGCCTGAAAGCATCACAACGCTTGAACTTGGTACGGATATTCGCTTTTTTGATGACCGTTTGAAGTTTGACGTGACGTATTTCAATTCATTGAACGAGAACCAAATCATTTCTTTACCTATTTCGACGACTTCGGGTTACAGTCAACAAAACATCAATGGCGGTGCCGTCCGCAGCAAGGGTTGGGAAGCGATTGGCACGTATATCCCTATAAAAACGAAGGATTTTAGATGGCAAACTACAGCGAATTTCTCCACTTACACCAATATCGTTGAGTCGTTGCCACAATCTGCGAATACCATTACGCTGGCTTATAACAGTATTTACGACAATTTGAACCAAACAATTTGGTATCAAGTGCAAGTCGGCGGACGTTTAGGCGATATGTGGGGAACGGGTTATCAGAGAAACGAGAATGGTGATTTTATCGTCGGCAAGGATGGACGTTATATTGCCAACAATAATTTGATAAAATTGGGCAATTACAACCCTGATTTTATGATTGGCTTGAATAACTCTTTCACCTATAAAAACGTTAATTTTTCTTTCCTTTTGGATTGGCGACAAGGCGGCAAAGTGGTGTCGCGCACATTGGCTTTGGCAGGTGTGGCAGGTCAATTAAAAGAGACGGAATACCGCCCCGATGCAGGGATTGTCGCACAAGGTGTTGTCAATGTTGGCACAACCGATAAGCCTGTGTATCAACCTAATACGACGGCTATTCCTGCGGAATCATATTACCGCATGTACTACGACCGCAACCACGAAGAGAACAATACTTACGATGCCTCTTTCTTAAAAATCAGAGAAATTCAGATTGGTTATCAACTACCGAAAAGCTTTTTGAATGGTTATTTTGAAAGCATAAATGTCTCACTGGTAGGACGTAATTTATATGCTTTTAGCAAAATACCCCATTTCGACCCAGAGCAATTTGGCTTTCAACAGCAAAAATTGGTATCTGGCGTAGAGGATATGAGCTATCCGACGACGCGGAGTTTTGGGTTTAAATTAGGCGTGACGTTTTAACCGTAGGGGCGACCCTTGCGGTCGCCCTTTGACATCGGTATATTTTTATCGCAAAACAAAGGGCGACCGCAAGGGTCGCCCCTACGTGGGTTAATTTTAAATTACAATCAAAAATTGAAATATGAAAAAGTATTTAAAATATAGTTTGCTTATTTTATTAGTCGAAATAATGGCGTGTACAAAGGATTTTGAATCCATTAATGTCAATCCGACCACGCCCGTTGATGTACAACCCGAGTTGTTGTTCCGCAAAGTCTTGTTCGATTATGCCGACCAAATGTCCTACGAAGGCTTTGTAGCGGGCAATCTTTTAGGTCAATATTTCACCGCCATTGACTTCAATTTATTCGACCGCCACAGTTTGTCTGAACCACAATATGGCGGCAAACCATGGAATTTTCTTTATGAAAACCTTAGAGATAATGAGATTTTATTGGCAAAATCAAGGGCAAATATCGCTTTTGCGGTCTATGAAGGTCCTGCTTTAATTTATAAAGCCTACGTCACGCAAGCCTTAACGGACTTGTACGGCGATGTGCCTTATTCGGAAGCCTTAAAAGGAAAAGACGGCATCGTCACGCCCAAATATGATGCACAACGCGATATTTATATAGGAACAGGCGGTATTATTGAAAATTTGGATAAAGGTATTGCTGCTATCAATGCTTACAAAAGCGCAATAAAATTGCAAGGCGACATCATTTATGCGGGTGATTTGACGAAATGGCGAAAATTAGCTAATTCATTGAAATTCAAAGCCTTAATGCGTATTTCAAGTAAAGAAAATGTGGCGGCTCAATTGGCTACCATCGCATCAGGTGGTGATTTTATTAAAACGGCTGCCGACAATGCAAACTATGCATTTACGCAAAGTCCGCCCAATAATTTCAGAATGTCCACCGCAAAAATAGGGGACTATAATTTGTTTATCATGTCTGAAACAGTGGATTCTATTTTAACAAAATTGGACGACCCACGCAAAGCCGTTTTTTTTAAACCTACAGCGAGCAACGCCTTGATTTACAAAGGTTTATTGAATGGTCCTGATGCCTCAAAGCTATCCATAACGGCAAGTAATTACTCGTTAACAGGCAGAATTTTCCGCGAAGATGCAGGTAAATACAAAGCCAATTTTATGACCAATGCCGAAATGAATTTCCTATTGGCGGAAGCCGCAGAACGCAATTTGATAACAGGCGATGCCAAAACTTTTTATGAAAACGGCATCAAACAGTCCTTCGATTATTGGGGCGCAACGCTTCCAACGGATTATTTACTGAGGGGGTCGGTTGCGTACAAATCAGCAGGTAATAATGCCATTGAGCAAATCATTACGCAAAAATGGTTAGCCAATATCGCCGATGGTTATGAAGGTTGGATTGAATATCGCCGCACAGGTTTTCCAAAATTAAAGACCGTTTCAGCGAGTTTGAATCAAAATTTGATACCTGTGCG
>JAYTUQ010000295.1:0-1398 GCA_043744455.1 Saprospiraceae bacterium
CCCGCTATCATCGCATCACGCATGGTATTTTGCTGATATAGAAAAGCCCCATTTGTGCCTTTTTCAACTTCATACCAACCACCCCACTCGTCAACCACCATGGCTACTTTCTTTTTAGGATCATATTTATCCATCACTGTCGCATGTCGTTTTATCAATTCATCCATGAGCAAAGCCCGCTGCATGGTTGTAAAATATTCTTGTTCCGAAAAATCTTTGTCAGACCCTTTTTTCTTCCAATCAATAACAGAATAGTGATGCACCGCCACACCTTCCAACATGCCATGTGGAATGTCACGCATCAATGTTTCTGTCCAATTGTAGTCATCATCGCTCGCACCCGAAGCAATGCGAAACAACTTATTGTCATTGTTCCAACTGGTCATAAAAGTCGAAAATTGACGATACACATTGGCGTAATAATCAGGCTTCATATTGCCACCACAGCCCCAAACTTCATTTCCAACGCCCCAAAATTTGACATTCCACGGTTTTTCACGCCCATTTTGCTTCCGCAACTCCGCCATTGGATTGCCTTTTTCAAAATTTACATAACGCGTCCAATCTATCAGTTCTTGAACGCTACCGCTGCCGACATTACCTGCCAAATAGGGTTCTGCACCAATCGCTTCACACATATTAAGAAAGTCATGCGTGCCAAAACTATTGTCTTCTGTCACCCCACCCCACCAAACATTGAGCATCGAGGGACGTCTTTCTTTGGGTCCAATGCCGTCTTTCCAATGATAAGTATCTGCAAAACAGCCACCGGGCCAGCGCAAATTGGGCACTTTCAAGGTTTTGAGGGCATCTATAATGTCCGTTCGCACCCCATCTTTATTGGGAATTTTGGTATTTTTTTCACCGACATAAAACCCATCGTAGATGCAACGACCGAGATGTTCAGCAAAATGACCATAAATATGACGGCTGATGACATCTTTACCCAAATCGGCATTGATAACGACTTTGTTTTGAGCATATATAAAGGTGTGGAGACACAACACGAAGCTGAGTAATAAGCGAGTTTTCATAATTGAGTTTAGTTTTTGAAATAAGTAATTTAGTTGACAAAGCAAAGCTAATCAAAATTTATACTTTTTATAGTCATGTGTCAAATCGATACTTTTTTACTTTAAAATACTGAGGGGGGGTGTTTTTGCAAGAACATTTTAGCTTTTTGAACTTATTTTAAAGATTACTTAATCCTAATAAATTATTTACATAAATCAATAAATAATATTTACATAACTACTTTTTTATGGAAAGAATATTTATTATTGCACTTGTTTTATAAGGCATTCAATTCTAAAAGGTTGATTATCTGTATTTTATAAAAACACTTCAATCTAACTCATTTCATTTACTTTTTAACTCAATTATGAAAATAGGCATTAC
>JAYTUQ010000296.1:0-5369 GCA_043744455.1 Saprospiraceae bacterium
ACATTCTTTCATCCATTCTTCATGTTTTAACTCATTAATGGCTTGAAAAATAGCATCTAAACACACCCGATGCGTGCCATGCGGGTCGCTCAAATCACCTGCGGCATACACTTGATGCGGTTTTATGTCTGTCAATAAATCTTTAATGATTTGGATGTCTTCTTTACTGAGGGGTTTCTTTTTTATCGTACCTGTTTCATAAAAAGGCATATCGAGGAAATGCGGAACGACCTGTTCACTCACATAACGGCAACCCGCTTTGGCTTCACCCCGACGAATCAAACCTTTCAGTTTTTGAACTTCGGGCGCATCCACTTCTCCTGCTTTTTTGTCGTGTATTTTTTGTTGGATTCTGTCAAACATCGTTTGCGTCACATTCTTTTTATCCAAACCAAACATCGTATTGAAATCATTCATAAAGTCAGCAAAACGCACCACATCATCGTCAAAAACAGCAATATTACCAGATGTTTGATATGCCACATGTACCTCATGCCCTTGATCGCTCAGTCGTATAAAAGTCCCGCCCATAGAAATCACATCATCGTCGGGATGTGGACTAAATATGATAACACGTTTGGGATAAATAGAAGATGTTTCGGGACGATTTAGATTGTTATCGCCTTGTTTGCCGCCGGGCCAACCCGTAATCGTATGACGTAACTGATTGAAAACCTTGACATTAATGTTGTAGGCACTGTCATATTCAGTCACCAAATCACTCATCCCGTTTTCGGCATAATCGCGCGTCGTTAACTTCAAAATAGGCTTATCTTCTTTTTTACTCAACCAAATCAAAGCACGTTTAATCAGGTTTTGGTCGCTCCAATCGCATTCCCGAACGAGCCAAGGCGTTTTGTAACGTGTCAGTTCGCAAGCCGCCGCCGCATCGAGGTAAAAAGTCGTATTACTGTGTTTTTGAAGGTACGTCGCTGGAACATGGTCACTGATGTCACCTTCAACTGTCTTGCGAATGATGTGCGATTTGCCTTCACCCCAAGCCATAAGAATAATGTGTTTAGCTTCCATAATAGTTCCAACGCCCATTGTGATGGCTTTGCGTGGTACATATTCTTCGCCAAAAAAATCGCTTGCCGCATCGGTAATCGTCAAATGGTCAAGTGTAATCATACGTGTCCGCGAATTAATGCCCGAACCAGGCTCATTAAAACCGATGTGGCCCGTTCGACCAATACCTAAGATTTGTAGGTCAAGACCACCGTAAGATTTTATTTTTTCTTCATATTTTTTGCAAAAATCTGCAACAGTCTGTTTCTCAAGCGTACCGTCAGGGATATGAATGTTTTCAGGCAAAATGTCCACACCATCAAAAAGATGTTCTTTCATAAAGCGAACATAACTTTGCAAGGCATCGGGTTGTATGGGAAAATATTCATCCAAATTAAATGTGATGACGTTTTTAAAACTCAAACCTTCTTCTGTGTGCAAACGCACCAATTCCGCATAAACCGAAGTTGGCGTTGAGCCTGTAGCCAATCCAAGAACACACATTTTACCCTCTTCGGCTTTGTTGCGGATGAGCTCAGAAATTTGACGCGCGACGACATTAGAGGCTTCTTTTGACGTATCGTAAATTAAGGAGTTGATTTTTTCTAATTGATTTTCCATTTTAATTTTTTTTTGATGACATTTTGGAAAGACTGATTTTTTATTTTCAATTTTGAAACTGCAAAATATGGTTTGCCCGTTACTTCCAAAAACAATCGGCATGAAAAATCCGAATTGTCCTTGTATTTTTGTCTTTCCATTTAATGTGACTTATTTTTTTTGCTGAATTGCGCAAAATACTGTCACGCAAAGCGTGATGGCGCAAGATGCGCTCAAGGGGGGGCATTTTAGAGGAAATTTTTTCAAAAATCATTTTCACAAAAAAAATCATGATAAAACCAGCCGAAATAGACGACGTGGACAGACAAATTCTGTCAATTTTGATGAAGGACGCAAAAATACCTTATACAGACATTGCCAAAATGATTCATGTATCTGGTGGAACAGTTCATGTACGTATGAAAAAATTGGAACAAATGGGCATCGTTACAGGTGCAAGTCTCATCATTGATTATGCGCGATTGGGCTATGATATAAGTGCATTTCTGGGCATTTACCTTGATAAAAGTTCACTTTATGGTGAAGTGGCAGAGGAATTGAAACAGATTCCTGAAGTCGTTGCAGCGCATTATACGACAGGTATTTATAGTATTTTTGCTAAAATTATTTGCCGAGATACGGCACATTTGAAAGAGGTTTTACACGATAAAATTCAAAAAATAGGCGGTATTCAGCGTACCGAGACTTTTATTTCGCTTCAAGAAAGTATAAATCGTCCTGTGGATATTGGTTTTGATACATTTTAAAATGGGTATGTTTTTTGAATAAAGGTATTTAACACTGTTAAATTCAAAAGAATGTGATAGTGTTAAATATAAATATTTTATAAAAACGTATTTAAATTTTACAGCCCATGTTCATTCCTACTTTTTGTAAACACCTAACAAGCCTTTTGGCTTTGACAATCTTTTTGTCCAATCAACTATCTGCTCAAAGTATGCAAGTCAGTAAAAAGCCCCCCCTCAGTAAAAAGCCACTTGCAGCCCAAAAAGACACATTATATACTTTTTCAGAATTTAAAGATGTCAATGTCAGTGATTTATTGCCCAAGCAGTTGATTGCTGGTGATACGATTGAATCGCCAAAAGACAATAATATTCACACACCCAAAATCCCTCGGTCATTCGAAACTAAAGAAGAGGATAAGAAAATGCCTGAAAACAACTTATACGTGCCTGAAAATAACGTTCAAAATGTCGTGGAAACGTCTTTTTATCAAGATTCGACATGCGTAGATTTAACTTTCGACAGCGTTTCAATCGTTCAAATAACAGAAAAATACGTCGAAATTGAATATTCAATCATCAACAAAGGCACTGCGCCTGCGTCTATTTTTGGCGAAAAACGCACAAATTCAGATAATGTGGCTGTTCATTTTTACTTCTCAGGCACGCCTCGCCTTACGCGGGGTGCCATACTTGCTGACGGCATTTACTTAACAGAAGGCTTGCGCGAAACGAAAGGCATGTTAGCACCGAATGCTGTTTACAAAAATAAATTCAAATTATCGCTTGATAAAAAGAACCGCTTTTACGGTGTTATTATCCTACAACTCGATGTTTTTGATGTGCTTCGTCATGAATGTGATGAGACAAATAATATTTATGCCATTGTCCCAAAATGGTATTGAAATAAAAACGAAATTGCGCCCTCAATTACGTAATCATTTTTTTGTCATTCAGAACGAGGTCATAGAATCTGATTTTGAATTGAGATTCATTCATGTCGTTCACAATGACAAAAACAATTAAAAATCAATCACTTACAATGAAATTCACTTCTATTTGCGTTCAGGAACTTGAAGAAAAACGTACAACTCGCCCGCACACTTTACCCATTTATGCCACTTCCAGTTTCGATTTTGAAAGCGTTGACCAAGGCATGGATATTTTTTCAGGCAAAGAAACAGGTCACTTATACAGCCGTTTTGCCAATCCAACGGTTGATGCCATAGCGGATAAAATTGCTGCTCTTGAAAGCTACGGCACGGGCATCGAAGCTACGGCTATCATGACCTCATCAGGTATGGCGGCTATCGCAACACTCATGTTAGGTGTTTTGAAAACAGGTGATAAAATACTGACTCAAGCCAATCTTTATGGCGGCACGACAGAGCTGTTTTTGAAAGTCATGCAACCGATGGGCATCGAAACGATTTTTGTTGATTTGCAAGACGATGCAGCGGTTGAAAAAGCCATCTCAAGCAACCCCTCAGTAAAAATGCTCTATTTTGAGTCGCTCGCCAATCCGTCATTGGCTTGTGTGGACATCAAAAAATTAGTCAACTTGGCTCAAGCAAATGGCGTGATGACAACAATTGACAATACTTTTACTACGCCTTATATCTTAAAACCTTTTGCTTTTGGCATTGATTTCATCATTCACTCGACGACCAAATACATCAACGGACACGGCAACTCAACGGCAGGTGTGATTCTCGGAAAGGACAAGGTGATGATGAAAGAAAAAGTATTTACAGCCATGAAATTGACTGGTACGAATTGTAGTCCTTTTGAAGCATGGTTGACATATAATGGTTTGAAAACCATGCCTTTACGTATGCGTCAACATTCTGAAAATGCTTTGTACCTCGCTCAAAAACTTGAAGGACACCCCTCAGTATTGAAGGTGAATTATCCTGGTTTGCCGTCTCATAAAGACCATGACATGGCTAAAAGTCAGTTGCAAAACGGTTTCAGCGGCATGTTGAGTTTTGAATTGGTCGGCGGTTTGGAAGCCGGTTTAGCATTTATGAACAAAATAAAATTCTGTTCGCTTGCGCCAACGATGGGTGATGTAGATACTTTGATTTTACATCCTGCTTCCATGTCTCATTTGCGTATTCCGCGTGAAGTTCGTTTAGCCAATGGCATAACAGATGGTTTGATTCGCCTAAGCGTCGGCATTGAGGATGTGGAAGATATTTTGGCTGATTTGATGCAAGCGATGGGGTAGAGGGTTGAAAGACGAAGGAGTATAAAAATGGCTGATGCGTGTTGCGTATCAGCCATTTTTTGTGGAAGAACTATTGCCAGCGAGTAAAACAAGCACCAGCACCGCCGTTTGTTTGGGTGTTGGTGTTTAAAAGAATGAAAACCATGGGCCGCGGCTATCATTAAGGAATTGGGTCAATTACAGCTAAACCATCTATCCAATTAAAATCAACAACATTATGTGTATAGAGTTCAGCATTGTAAAAAAGCGCAGTCGCAGCAATTATGGAATCACCTAATTTAATTTTTTTCTGTTGGCGTAAGGCTATTGCCTGTAAAATGATGTCTTCACTCAAAGGACATTGTTGAATGCTGGAAAAATAGCGCATAAAAAAGACTTCTTCACGTATTTGAAAATCCCAAAACCTCTATTCTTGTGATAGTTGCAGCGGCACTATCTTTTGTTTTAATGATTGGCAATAACCAATGGAAATTGGGCAGTGCAGCGTAAATGATGAGATTGGTATCAATGAGTCTCATAGTATTAAAAAGGAATATTAGTTTCTAAAAGGTTGGTCATGGTCTGCTCGAACATTTTTTTGATAAGCCACAGGGTCTCCATAGTAAGATGCATCAACACCATTTGCAAGCAAGTCTTGGAGCTCTTGTAAATCAGAATCTATTTCTACTTCTGAAATGAGTACGGACACCACTTCTTTTTTAGTAAAAGAAATTTTCAAGCGTTGAAGAAGCGGTTGAATAATATCCCAATCCTTTGGATTTTTTATTTTTAATTCGATTATTAAA
>JAYTUQ010000297.1:0-20684 GCA_043744455.1 Saprospiraceae bacterium
TGAGTTAGGCGTTTTGAATAGCATTAATTCCTAATTCCTAATTCCTAATTCCTAATTAAATAATAAAAATTATGATGCTCAACACAAAATAGACGATGCCGAGCCTCAAAAAATACTTCCCTTCGGGGACTTTGAAAAAGGATAAACCGCCACCTGCTACTAAATTCATCATCGCCATTGAGCCAAGTATGACCGCAAAACCCCAATGATTGATACCACCTTCTGAAAGGGAATAAACAGGTGCGGTTGCAGAACAAGTCATGACGATATTGGCGATAAAGACAGTTAAAAGTGGCTTTTTCATTAATTAACAGCTACTCTATCGCCGTTATTCAAATCTTGATAACCCACGACGACTAATTTGTCACCTGCTTTCAAGCCTGTCAATACTTCACAGTTTGCACCATATTGTTGTCCAATTTTGACATCAATACGTTTAGCATAACCGCCTTCTTCAACCAATACAAAGTCTTGATTTGACAAGTCTTTTTGTACCAAATTGATAGGAATAACCACCGCTTTTGGATTAGAATAGTTAACAACCTTTACAACAGTTGCCATATTGGGCAACAAACCTGGTTCGTTTGACCTAATTGGAATTTCAACCTTTACAGTCCGATTAGCCGGATTGACACCCGCACCGATATAGCTGATTTTTGATGAAATTTCTTTTTGAATGTCTATAAATTGAACTATAACACTGTTACCAACACGTAATTTGCCGACATACGTTTCAGGTGCATCCACGCGAACTTTCAGTTTCGAGAAATTCACAATCTTAGCCAAAGGCATTCCCGGGGCAGCACCCGAACCAATTTTCATAGGAACATCATCCACAACACCTGAAATGGGGGCTTTGATTTGGTACATGTCGCGGCTTTTTTGGAGCGTTGCCATGCTTTTTTCTAAGGCTTCTTTATTGTTTTTAACAGAAAGGTACTGTACTTCCGAGCCGATGTTTTGTTTCCAAAGAGTTTCTTGTTTCGTAAAGAGTTCATTTGCCAACTCCCAACGTTTTTTGATTTCATCCATTTGGTTTTGTATCAAGTCGTTGTCAATTTCTGCGACTACCTGCCCTGCCGAAACACGGTCGCCAACTTTGATATAAACTTTTGTAATTGAGCCCGGCACTTTTGCATTCACATAGACCTCGTCTTCTGCAACAACAGCGCCTTGTAATTCAATAAAACTACTGAATACTGAGGGGGTGACAAGTATCGTGGAAATGTATTTTATCTTCTCTTTTTTAGTTGTCTCTGACGCACCAACTTCTTTTTCAAGCGCAGAGATTTGTGCTGCTAAATCTGCTTGCTTAACTTTAAGGTCAGCGAGTTGCGCTTTTTTGTCGCCGCCTTTTCCACTACAGGCTACAAAAAAAGCCGTTATAATAAGAAGTGAAAGTATTTTTTTCATAAAAAAATGTATTTATATATCGTTGATAATGAATATTTTATTGATGAATTTTAGCAAAATCTAATATTATACTGAGGGGGCAGTTATGAATTATGAATTATGAATTATGAATTTACGCTATTCATAATTCATAATTCATAATTCATAATTCATAATTTAAAATCATTTCCCCAATGCTTTTTGCAGACCTTTTTGAGCCGACAATAAGTCAAATTGGGCTTGACGCACATTTTGTTGCGATTGATACAATTGCTGTTCAGCCGTTGTGATTTCAAGACTTGAACCAATACCGTTTTTATATTTTGTTTGTGTCGTCTTATGAATCCGTTCCGCCAAAGCCTCGTTTTTCTTTTGCGATTCAAGGCGGCGTTGCGCATTTGTATAAGTAATGCGGGCATTCAACACTTGCAAAGTCACCGCACGTTCGAAGTCGGATTTTTGATATTTCAACTGTTCCAACACGATTTTTGCGCGTTCAACTTTTGTTTTACGAATATTACTATCCCAAATATTGACTTTGGCACTGAAGCCCACAACACCCGTTGGTAGCGAACTAACTGGCTTTGAGAAAAAATTATCCGTCTGCAAATTCTCTGTAAAACTCGCAAAACTCGCTATCGTCGGATAAGCTGTAGCCTTCTGCAATTCGACATTCAAGCCATTGAGTTGCTCAACCGTATTGAGAACAGCATATTCAGAGCGTTTTGAAAAATCTATTTGACCCACCAAATCCTCATTCGGCGCAGGTATCATCAACGAATTGATGTCATCCATCAGTTCCAAACCTTTATCCATCGGATAACCAATCACCATTTTCAAGGCATTGAGTACCAAACCTTGTTGGCGGTCAATATTATCGCGCTCTGATTGCAAATTGGCAAGAGACAATTCCAAACGGTCAACATCTAACTGCTCAACAAAACCCGCTTTGTAAGTCGCTTTCACTTCTTTTAGCAGTTTTTCCAAGTTTTCAATGTTTTTGTTCAGCGTTTTTAGGCTTTCCGTAATCAAAAGACCAGGCAAATAAGCGTCCATCACTTGATTGCGCACTTCTGCTTGTTTTGCCGTCAATTGTACATTCGCTAATTGCCGAGCCAGGCGAGCCGCTTTCAGAGCCACATTGTAACAGCCACTGTAAATCAATTGCGAAGCGGTAATACCTGCCGACAAAGTGTTTTTTTGTTGAAAACTCGTTTTTGAACCCGCACCAGGTGCTTGTGGTTTGATAACCTCATTTGTTGCGCTGTTTTTCACATTATTACCTGACAAAATCCCTGTTACGGCAGGCGTGAAAAAATCGGGGAAAATGACTTTTGGAACAAGGTAAAAGTAGTTATAACCCAACTCGCCATTCACCTGAGGCAAACCCGTCGCTAAGTTTTCTTTGATGAGTAACTCGGCATCTCTAACACCCAATTGAATATTTTTGATACCATTCGCGTTTTTCATCGCATAACTAACGGCATCATCAAGTGACATGCGTGCGGTGTCTTGAGCATCCCCCCTCAGTATTGTCGTGAACAACACTAAGAATAAGATAGTTTTTTTAGAAAAAAGGAACATAACAAATTGGTTTAAAAAGTTTTAAACAGTCGTTTATTTATCAATTAAAGCCTTCAATTTCATGTCAAATAGCGCAATACCTTTGGGCGTTGCAATGCCATGAACATGATAAATAAGGAATTGGGTGAAAAGTCTTATTTTGTCATAATGTTCTGTCGGAAATGTGTCTTCGTCCATGATAGCCATCATTTTTTTGACATACAATTTGGCAACAATATCAGCGTCTATGCCATTACGATACAAACCCTCTTTGTGCCCCCTTGCAATGTTCTGCTTAGTGCCTTCATAGATGCGTTTGTTCATATCTGTTTCAAACTTATCCCAAATCTCACGATAGTATTTTTGTAAATCATAAACAATTGTCGGACAAGACATTACCTTTCTAAACTCCTCCAAACCATGCCGCGCATAACCCATCAATTCGTCTATCGCGTTTTCGGAATGTGTAAAAACATCGCCTGTAATAGCTATGTCTCGTTCTCCTTCCATATCCATGATTTGAGACAACAAATCATTTTTATTTTCAAAAAACTGATACAGTGTCTTTTTGGACATACCCAACTCTCGGGCAATGTCATCCATCGTAACGCTCTTAATGCCATAGCGAAAAAACATCGCTGCCGTGCGTTGCAAAATATTATTTTTCATCTCTGCTGTCATATTGATTGCAAATGTATGTCGGAGAAACGCAGGAAACTAATGTTAGTTTAAAAGTTTCCAAAGTTTTTTATTTTATTTTTAGCACAATATAACAAAATCAATAAAAATAATATTAATAAGCTGATAATCAAACACTTAAATTAGTTTCACAAATAAACGAAGGGATATATACACAATGCAATTTTATTCTATGAAATGTCGAATTTGGTAGATGAAGTGACAAAATTATATTTTGAGTGACGAATGTGTGGAGAGAATATTTTAAAAAAGGGGTTAAAAATTTACTGTTTTAAAAAGCGAACAAAGTATCCGATACAGAATTCTCATAGACATTTTTTTTTCAAAAAAAAATGTCTATGAGAATTCTGTATCGGATACTTACAAGCAAACGGCTTAACAATACTTCAAAACACGCCCTTTTTGCAAATCCACAAACCGTCCTTTATCAAAAACGAGATGACCATTGACATAAGTTTGCAAAACAGACCCCCTCAGTATCTCACCCATATAAGGCGTTATTTTATGCCGATGTTGAATGTCTTTTTCCAAAACTGTAAATTCTTTTTCAGGGTTCCAAACGACCAAATCTGCATCAAAACCTTCTTTTATTTGTCCTTTTGAGTTCAAACCAAGGAATTTTGCAGGGTTTTCAGATAAAAATTTCGCTATAGCTCGTATGTCCAAACCGTGTTTTTCAGCAGCCGTCCAAACCACAGGCAAGGTAAATTGCAAACCTGCAATGCCTCCCCACGCCTTAGCCAAATTACCCGAAGCGATTTCCTTCAAATTGGGTGGCGCAGGAGAATGGTCAGAACCCACAAAATCAAGAATTCCGTCCTTCAAAGCTGCCCACAATTTGTCGTTATTTGCCCCTTCACGAATCGGCGGCGCACATTTATAAACCGTCTGTCCATCGGGAATATCTTCAGCAGCAAAGTACAAATACTGAGGGGTCGTCTCAACCGTCAAAGGCAGCCGTTTTTTTGCATTTTTTAATTTTGAAAGCAAATCCGCAGACGATAAATGGACAATATGAGTGCGGCATTGCGTCTCTTCGCACATTTGCAACATCAATTCAATCGCCCTGTTTTCCCACGTTTTTGGGCGTGAATGCAAGTACGCTTGATAACTCGTTGGGTGTTTTTGAAAAAAAATCTGCTTCGTATGCGGGCTGTCTATTTCACAATGCGCCAAAATAGGCAAGTTAAAATCCCGTATCAAAGGCATCGCTTTTCGCAAATCATTTTCCCCCACATTTGGAAATTCATCAATACCAGAATGGGTCAAAAAGCACTTGATACCAAACACACCCGCTGCCATCAAGTCGTTCAAATCATTAAAATTATTAGGCACTAAACCGCCATAAAAACCACAATTAACGTGCAATTTACCTTCCGTTGCTTGTATTTTTAGGTCAAAAGCCGCTTTTGTCGTCGTCACAGGCGAGGCGTTTAGAGGCATCTCAATCATACTTGTCACGCCACCCGCCGCCGCCGCACGCGTTGCTGTTTCAAAGCCTTCCCACTCTGTCCGACCGGGTTCGTTAATGTGCACATGTGGGTCAATCAAACCTGACATAACGACGGCATCGCCAACATTTTCAATATTTTCATCGTTAAAATTACCCCCCTCAGTAATTTTAACGATTTTAGCATTTTTTATAAAAATCGTTGCCTCTTTGATGCCGTTTGGCAATACCATACGGCGGGAATGAATCGCTTTATCGTACATCATTTTTTTTAAATTTTAAACAAAACACGAATTTCGTAAATTGTAAAAGGTATAGTAAACGGAAATTAAAATAATTGTCATTTTTTTGGAAAAAAATAACAACTATTGCAAAAGGTATAGTAAACGGAAATTAAAATAGTTGTTATTTTTTTTGGAAAAAAATAACAATTATTTTAATTTCCGTTTACTATACCTATCATAAAAATCATAAAACAATGAAAATCAATCTCATACAAAACAGCTACGGCAAATCAGCCGTTCGTCTGGCTAAAGTTACACGCTATGCAGACGGTCATGATTTCAAGGAAATTCACGCCAATATCCAACTCGAAGGTGATTTTGACAGCGTTTATACTGAGGGGTCAAATGCCCAAGTGTTGCCAACGGACACCATGAAAAATACCATTTTTGCCCTCGCCAAAGACCATCCTTTGAATACGATTGAGGATTTCGGTTTATATTTGACTAAATATTTTTTGTCCAACAACCCGCAAGTGTCGGCAGTAACAATTGACCTCGCGCAAATTCGTTGGGAACGCATGGTCAACGGCACTTTTGTAGAACCTTACACCTATATAGCTGGCAGTAACGAGCAACAAATAACAAATATACGTCGCAGCCGTTCAGAAGGAGTGACCATTCATTCGGGTATTCGAGGTATGCGTATTTTGAAAACCACGAAGTCCAGTTTTGAAGGCTATATTGTTGATAAATTTACAACATTACCACCCGCAGCCGACCGCATATTGGCAACCGAAATGGAAGCCGTTTGGCTTTATAGTCGTTCAGAAAATGTTGATTTTCAAGAAGTTAGAAATAAAATTCGACAAGAAATGTGCAGTATCTTTGCCGAACACCACAGCGATTCCCTTCAACAATCGCTCTATCTTATGGGTGAAGTTGTTTTAAAAAACGTAGGCATTGTTGATAAAATCAGTTTCAAAATGCCTAATTTGCACTATTTACCCATCAATTTATTGCCTTTTGACATGGAAAACAACAACGATCTATTTGTCGCTTCTGGCGATGCTTTTGGTTACATAACAGGGACTTTGAGCCGTGAAAAAGAATAAAAAATGATACCTAAAACCATTGATAATCCTTCATTTACAGAACTCACCGACCTTGTCGCAGAGCGTTTTGGCGGTCGACTGTTATCGTGTAGCGACGATTTCTTTGCTGAAAAAGAAAATCTCATCAAGCCTGGACGCGGCATTTTTATTGCCGACAAATACACCGACCGCGGCAAATGGATGGACGGTTGGGAAAGCCGCCGCAAACGCACGGCGGGGCATGATTGGTGCATCGTTCAACTCGGTGCAAGCGGCATTATTAAAGGCGTGGACATTGATACCAACCATTTTTTGGGCAATCATCCACCACTTGCCAGTATCGAGGCGTGTAAAATGGCATTCGATAATGCAACCGACATCCCCTCAGTATCAGACTTAGAAAATGCCTTTTGGACTGAAATTTTGCCAAAATCACCTTTAAATGCAGGCAGCCAAAACTTTTATGCCATTGAAAACGAAGAAGCCTGGACGCATCTGCGCCTCAATATTTTCCCCGATGGTGGTGTCGCCCGACTAAAAGTTTATGGTGAAGTGCAAAAAGATTGGTTAAATCACCCTGCCGATAAACTGATTGACCTCGCGGCAGCTGTGAATGGCGGCAAAGCCCTTGTGTGCAATGACCAATTTTTTAGCCACAAAGACAATATTAATATGCCAAATCGCGGTGTCAATATGGGCGATGGTTGGGAAACGAAACGCAATCGCACGCCCAATAATCGTGATTGGCTCATTTTGCGGTTGGCACGCAAAGGTTGGATTCAAAAAGTAGTGATTGATACAGCCCATTTTAAAGGCAATTATCCCGATAGATTTATGTTAGAAGGTTGTATTTTGGCAAAAGATGATGAAAATCTTTTAAATACTGTTGAGACGAAGTCGAAATCCCGATTAAGCGGGAAGGGGGGGTGTAAATGGACACCCATACTCAACGAAACAAAATTGCAACCCGATACCGAGCATGAATTTGAAACAGAACTACTAACAAATGAGCCTTTTACCCACGTCAGATTGACGATTTTTCCAGATGGTGGTGTTAGCCGACTACGCCTTTTTGGCTTTATTGAACCCGATATTTTGACCCTTCAAGAACTCAACAATATGCCTTTTGCTGCCTTTGAAACCCAAATGTCTAAATGTTGTGGGTCAAAAAAATGGGTCAAAAAAATGTATGAAGCTCACCCTTTTTTAAATCAAAAAGTTGTGTTTCAAAAAGCAGAAAGTTGTTGGTTGACGTGCAAAAAAACGGATTGGTTAGAGGCATTTACGCATCATCCACGTATTGGCGATGTGGAAAGTTTGAAGGAAAAATTTGCTTCAACTGCCGTTTGGGCATCGGGTGAACAAGGTAAAGTGCAAGCCGCTTCTGATGCCGTTTTAGAAGAATTGAAAAAGTATAATGACTTGTACTTCAATAAGTTCGGCTTTATTTTTATTGTTTTTGCCACTGGCAAAACAGCGGAGGACATACTGTCTATTTTGAAAGAACGTTACGAAAACGATATTGTTGAAGAAATCATAAACGCTATGTTGGAGCAAAATAAAATCACTCAAATTCGATTAAAAAAATTGCTGCTATGAGTACCATTACCACCCATATTTTAGATACATCAATTGGCAAACCTGCTGCAAATATCTCTTTAAAATTGGCGCAAAAAACGGCTGATGGCTTTTGGCATACCCTCGCAGAAGGCATCACAAATGCCGATGGTCGAGTCGCTGATTTACTGTCGAAAGACACCGTTTTGCCTGCCGGTATTTACAAAATGACGTTTTATACTGAGGGGTACTTCGTGGCGCAAAACTGCTCCTGTTTTTATCCTGTTGTTGACATTCAGTTTTGTATTTATGACAATACACATTATCATATTCCTTTGTTATTGAGTCCGTTTGGGTATTCGACTTATCGAGGGAGTTGATTTTTTTGACCACTGATTTTGCTGATTCGACGGATTCACACTGATTTCTTTGGAACTAAAAATCAGTGTGAATCCGTCGAATCAGCAAAATCAGTGGTCAAAAAGTCCAATTTAAAATCAATCACATCAAAAAATGAAACTAACATTCACAACAGCCGATACTGCACCCATTTTAAGCGATTTAAAAACGGCGAACATCGCTTACCAACACATATATATAGGTGACTCGGCAGACCGACAGCCTGTGCATACCGTTTATGGTGGTGCAAATCTGTTTACACACGACACGGCAGCCCGTTTTTCCGTTGCTGCTTTGAAGAGTTTGACGACTTACGCGCCCAATTTCGCTGTTTTAGCGCGGGTGATTGGTCTTGAAGGTGCCGCCGATTTGCCAACAGATACGATGAAAATTGCTCTTTTAGGTCAAAAATTGGCAGACATGAGCGATAAGGAACGCCGTCAACACCCTGCATGGTTGGCTTTTACGGTTCATAATCGCGTTGTTGAAAAATTAAAAAATGAGGCTTTGGAGGATTTTCGCATTGATTTTGAAGACGGTTTTGGCAATCGTTCCGATGAAGAAGAAGATGCAACAGCCGTGCAAGCCGCTTTGGAAGTCGCAAAAGGCATGGTGCAAAACACGTTGCCGCCCTTCATTGGCATTCGGATTAAACCGTTTAATGAGGACACAAAGGCGCGCGGCATTCGCACGCTCGATATATTTTTGACAACATTATTGACAGAAACGAAGGGCAATTTGCCCAATAATTTCATTGTTATGTTGCCAAAAGTAGTCATTTCAGAACAAATCAAGGCTTTAGTGCGGTTGTTTGAATTGCTTGAAAAAGCATTTAATTTGCCACATAAAACCTTGAAAATGGAAACAATGGTCGAACAAACCCAAACGATTATGGATGCAGAAGGGCGCAACCCCTTAATGTCGTTCATTCGAGCGAGTGACGGGCGTTGCATTGCGGCGCATTTTGGCACTTACGACTATACGGCAAGCGCAGGTATTACGGCAAAATATCAAACGATGGGTCACGCTGTGTGCGAATTTGCACACCACATGACGAAGGTGGCACTCGGTTCGACGGGCATCATGTTGTCCGATGGGGCAACCAATGTAATGCCTGTTGCACCGCACAAAGGCAAGGATTTGACCGCCACACAACGGCGTGAAAACATCGAAACCGTGCATAAAGCATGGAAAATTGGCTATGACCACACAACTCATTCGCTCATCAATGGTTTATATCAAGGTTGGGATTTGCACCCTGCTCAGTTGCCGATGCGTTATGCGGCGGTCTATGCGTTTTTCCTTGACAGTTACGAGCAAGCAGCGATTCGACTGCAACATTTTGTCGAAAAAGCAGCACGGGCAACGCTTTCGGGCGATATTTTCGACGATGCGGCAACAGGACAAGGCTTATTGAACTATTTTTTACGTGCTTTGAACTGCGTGGCAATTTCGGAAGCCGAAGCAACAGTGACAGGATTGACGATTGCGGAAATTCAGTCGCGGTCTTTTTTGAGGATTTTGGAGAATCGGAGAGGAAAGTAATCGAGAACAGTTATCAAAACGTATGTAGAAAAGCAAATAAAGCATGGGACATTTAAAAAATCCGTTTTTCATAACTCCATTTGATTTAACAACAAACTCTAATTACTTTTGTCTGAATAACGACAACTAAGAGACTCGTTTTGGGTTTTCATGTCAATTAAAATAATTTTACCTATGTCACTCGTATTACACATCAATCCTTCGCTTGAAAAAAGGGTGCGTCAAAATGCCTTGAAAAAAGGCGTTGACTTAGGACAATTTATCGTTCAGTTTTTAGAACTGAATTTTCCAGAAGAAAAGCCTAAACCACCCGTTATAGCTAAGCGTGAGTCTCTTTTGTTAGAAGAAATAAACGCTTTTATTCCCGTCGAAACATGGGAACGCTACCATTTTCTTAGGGCAAAAAGGACAAATAAAACGATTAATACATCAGAAAGCGCAGAATATGACACAATCAATCAGCAAATCGAAGCAGCAATGGTTAAGCGTTTGACCTTGTTAATTGAGTTATCAAAAATTAGGAAAATTTCATTAGATGAGTTGATGCAACAACTTGGCTTAACGACAGCAAACGATGAACAAATCACTCCGTAAACGTGTAGAAGAAAGAGCGCGGTTTCTGTGCGAGTATTGTTTAAGTCCAAAACGTTTCTGCGCAGCTTACTATGAAGTTGACCATATAGTACCGATTTCTGAAGGTGGAAAAGATGAATTTGAGAATTTAGCAACCGCTTGTGGTGGTTGCAACAACAATAAATCAAATGCGACACAAGCCATAGATCCTCTAACAGGACAAATTGTCTCATTATACAGTCCACGCATTCACTTATGGACGGAGCATTTTTGCTGGAATGATACCTATCTTTCAATGATTGGTCTTTCGCCAATCGGTCGAGCAACGATTAAAAAACTGAAATTAAACCGGGAAGAAGTCGTCAATTTGAGAACCGTATTGCTGACAGTCGGACTCCATCCGATTTAATGATAAATAATGAATAATCAATCAAAACGCATACTCATAACAGGCGCAACGGGGTTTGTCGGCTCTTATTTGACACGTTTTTTGGTCAAAAAAGGCTATACCCACATTGTTTGTCTGAAAAGAACGAACAGTCGCATGGACATGGTGGCTGACGTTCAAGACAAAGTAACGTGGGTGGAAGGCGACATTTTGGACGTGCCGCTTTTGGAAAATATACTGAGGGGTCATCAAATCGAGCAAATTTATCATTGTGCAGCGGTCGTGTCGTTCGACCCGCGAGACCGTGAGGAAATGTATGCTATCAATGTCATTGGTACTGAAAATGTCGTGAATGCCGCGCTTGAAGTCGGTATCGAAAAACTCATTTATACAAGCAGTATTGCTGCTATTGGACGTGTGGAACATCAAAAATGGGTGCGTGAAACGAACAAATGGCAACGTTCACCGCTTAATTCGCATTATGCGATTTCAAAATTTCAAGCAGAACAGGAAGTTTGGCGCGGCATAGCGGAAGGGCTGACGGCAGCAATGGTCAACCCGACGGTCATTTTAGGTTCGCAGTTTTGGGAACAAGGAACTGGGCGACTTTTTGATCAAGTGTGGCGTGGTTTGCGGTTTTATACTGAGGGGTCAACGGGTTATGTGGATGTGCGCGACGTGGTGGCTTTTATGGTCGAATTGATGCACTCACCCATTGAAAATCAACGATTTATACTCAATGGTGAAAACATGACGTATAAAACCATGTTTGAAAAAATCGCTTTAGTGTTGAATAAAAAACCAGCCAATATTGCTGTAACGCCCTTTTTTGCAGCTTTGGCTTGGCGGGTCGAATGGCTTAAAAGTAAATTTACAAGTAAACGACCTTTGATAACACGCGAGACGGCACAGACTTCGGCAACGACCTTTTATTTTGATAACGAAAAATCGTTGGCGGCATTTGCCGATTTTAAATATTCAGATATTTCTCAAACGATAGCAGAAACGGCACAACAATTTTTAGAAAGTCAGAAAAAAGGGCTGCCTTTTGGCGTATTAAACATTCCTTAAATGTATATGACATGAAAATAACCTACAACAACGCAAAAGAATTCGTATTAACATCGGATGAAGAAATCTTTCTGGGCAGCTTGAAATTAGAGAAATGGTCTGCCTCGAAAGCCCAAATCACGACGCAGTTCAGCGAATTTTACAATATTGACAAAAAAGGCTTTTGGGGTACATCTATCTGCATTTCAAAAAGTGATGCAGAATTTGCTGAACTCAAGATGAATTGGAAGGGACAAGTTGTTATTGATATGTTAGCAAATAAAAAAAAGGACACTATGATTTTAAAATAGATGTCAATCCTCATTTTGCAGATGATATTGATGAAACGCTCGTCTTGATTACCGCATATAGTGTGTTATACTTGATAATGATACAGACTGCTGCTGTCTTGGCAGCTGTGTGACAAACTCAAATTGTCGTTATATCAACACGTTTCGTTCTACTTATTTGTTTTTAACTGCTCTAAATTATGAACATTGGCATCATCGGGGGTGGCATAAATGGGTTATTTTCAGCCTATTATCTCCAAAAAAAAGGGTATAAAGTGACCATTATTGACCAAGGCGATATGTCGGATGGCTGTTCGTTTGGCAATGCAGGTATGATTGTGCCGAGTCATATTATTCCATTGGCAGCACCAGGTATGATTTCAAAAGGTCTGCGTTGGATGTTGAGTTCAACGAGTCCGTTTTATATTCGTCCGCGTTTGAGTAGCAGTTTGGTGAAATGGGGTTGGCTGTTTTATAAAAATGCGACATCTGCACATGTTGAAAAAGCGATTCCGATACTGCGGGATATTAGTTTGTTGAGTAAAGACTTGTATCAAGACTTTTTTAAGCAAAATCACTTTAATTTCGATTGGCATGAACGCGGTTTGATGATGTTGTATCAAACCCCAAACATGGCCCACGAAGAAGCAGAAGGTGCGGCAATAGCCAATAAAGCAGGCATAGAAGCCCATGTTTTATCTGAAAAAGAAGTACAAAACCTTGAACCACATACAAAAGTCAATGCGATAGGCGGCGTTTTTTATCCAGGCGATGCCCATCTGAGTCCGCATTTATTGATTGAAGGGTTGAAAAAACATCTTTTTACTGAGGGGGTCACTTTTTTAACTAAAACAGAAGTATTGGATTTTGAATTAAAAAATCAAGGTGTTGCAAGTGTTATAACCAAAAACGAAAAATTAGAATTTGATGAAATCGTCATTGCGGTGGGTGCATGGTCGGGCATTTTGACGGAAAAATTAGGTATTTCACTGCCTTTACAAGGCGGAAAAGGTTATAGCATGGCATTTGAAGGTTTGGGAAATCAAGTAAATATTCCTGCTATCATGCTAGAAGCACGTGCGACAGCGACACCTATGGGCAACAATTTGCGCTGTGCGGGAACAATGGAAATTGCAGGTATTGATTTGTCGGTCAATATGAATCGTGTTAAAGGTATTGTGCAGGGTGTAAAAAGTTTTTATCCTGAATTAAATGTGCAAATGCCTAAACAAGAAGGCGTTTGGAGCGGTTTACGTCCTTGTTCACCCGATGGTTTGCCGTATATTGGTCGTTTGGAACATCTAAAAAACGTAACTGTTGCAACAGGACATGGCATGATGGGTTTGAGTTTGGGTCCAGCGACAGGGCAATTGGTCGCAGAAATCATTGGAAAGCACCCCCTCAGTATGGCGGTAGATTTGTTGCGTCCAATGCGATTTATTTAGTAGTGCTGAATTTATTCCGCCTAAAAGAGTAAGTTTCTTTTGTCATACTGAACGCAGTGAAAACATCTTAATTTGATGCAAATACAGATACTTTCACTGCGTTCAGTATGACAAAGGCGACCTATCCTCAAAATAATTAAAAAACCAATAGAAGTAATTTTTGTATCGTTGGCGGAATAAATTCCGTTCTACATTATTATCATGCTGAAAATAGCTTACTCACCCATATATCAACTCACCTTACCAGAAGGGCATCGCTTTCCGATGCTTAAATATGAGTTGATACCAGAGCAGCTATTGTATGAAGGCAGCGTGACAAATGATAATTTTTTTGCACCCAAACCACTTTCTGAAGACATTATTACGGCTACACATACCCTTCTGTATTTCAATAAAATGAAGCAGTTGGAATTGACCCCTAAAGAGATGGTCAAAAGGGGATTATACTGTCACGCAGAGCGTGATGGCGCAAAATGCGCTCAAGGGGGGTGTTTTCACTTTTTCGATGCACGGAGCGAATAATTATCCGCTTCACAAGGAGCAAAGTGACCTTGATATTGGGTTACTTGACGGTGTTGAAGATGGTTTTTACTTGAAAGTTTTACGAGAAAACCTCAACCTTTTGATAGATGAAGTGCAGCCAGATTTTGCGTTTTTTAATGCGGGTGTTGCCGTTTTAGGAACGAATAAATTGGGCAAATTGAATTTAACAATGCACGGTTGTGGGCAAAGAGACAAATTGGTTTTTGACATATGTAAAAGAAACAATGTACCGATTGTCGTCAGTATGGGTGGCGGATATTCCGCCCGTGTAGCAACCATCGTTGAAGCGCATGCCCAAACTTTTAGGATGGCGCAAGAGACTTTTTTTTAAAAAAAATTATTTATAGTAAATTATATCGTTTATGACAAACGAATTTTAACATTTTGTCGTTTTAACAAAAACAACAAGCGTATAATTTACCAAATCACTAAAAGATATAACTCATGGCTTCTAATGCTACAAAAATTTTACTCGTAGAGGATGACCCGAATTTTGGCGACGTTCTGCGTTCTTATCTCGAAATGAATGACTACGATGTCACCCTTGCAACCGATGGTGCAGCAGGTTGGGAAGCATTTCGTCGCGGTTCAGGCTTTGCTCTATGCATTCTCGATGTGATGATGCCTAAAAAAGATGGATTTTCACTCGCCAAAGACATTCGCGAGAAGGACAAAGTTGTACCAATTATTTTTCTCACCGCTAAAACGATGAAAGAAGATATTTTGCATGGCTTCAAAATCGGTGCAGACGATTATATCTCCAAACCTTTCAATTCCGAGGAATTGTTATATCGCATCCAAGCCGTTTTGAAACGTTCTGCACCCAAAGCTGACCCGCGTGATGAAGTGCGCGATTACCGAATTGGCAAGTACACTTTCAATTATCCTTTGCGTATTTTACAATTGGATGGAACAAAAGAAGAAATAAAATTATCGCCCAAAGAAGCACAATTGCTTAAAATGTTTTGTCAACATATTAATGACGTTTTACCACGTTCAGAAGCTTTGACGAAGATTTGGCAAGAAGATAATTACTTTACTGCGCGGTCTATGGATGTTTTTGTCACCAAATTGCGTAAATATCTTAGCGGTGATTCACTCATCGAAATTGTCAATATTCATGGCAATGGCTTCCAATTATTGGTTAAAAAAGAAGAAACTGTATGATGGAAGTATGAAGTATGAAATAGGAAAAGCGACAGCTCACTAAGAGAGCTATCGCTTTTCATAATTCATAATTCATAATTCATAATTACTTCCCGTCCAACTCCAAGCCTTGCAAAATACCTTTCTCCATTGCAGGCACGCCACGTTCCATCCAACGCGGCTTTGGAGCATCTTTCAAATAGTAATCAAAAAACTGCTGCATACGGATTTGGAAATCCATGCGGTTTTGCAATTTTACGGGCCAATGCGGTTCGTCATTGTAGTTGAGCATCCAAGCGGGTTTGTTCAAACGACGCAAAGCACCATAAAATTCAATGCCTTGATACCACGGCACAGCGCCATCTTTATCGTTTTGCAAAATCAAAACAGGCGTATTCACTTTATCCATCGAAAAAATGGGCGAATTTTCCAAATAACGCAACGGATATTGCCATGGACTGCCGCCGATACGGCTTTGTGTATGTTCATACTGAAACTGACGCATCAAACCCGATTCCCAACGAATACCACTGTATGCACTGATCATGTTGACAACAGGTGCACCCGCTTCGGCACAACGGAAAATATCCGTCTTCGTCACCAAATAAGCCGCTTGATAACCGCCCCAAGAGTGACCTTGTACGCCAATCCGTTTTTCATCAACAAAGCCTTGGTTTATCAAATTCGTCACACCTGAAACCACAGAATTCAAGCAACTTTCACCAGGGTAACCTGTCCGATAAGGAATATCTGGATTAAAAACCAAATAACCCCGATTCGCATAAAACGTATAATTTATCTGAGAACGCAGCGGTTCGAGGGTGCGATAGCTGTGCAATCCGTCAGAACTTCTTTCATAAAAATTGACAATCATGGGGTATTTTTTCTTTGGGTCAAAACCTTCTGGCTTCACAAGCATACCCCTCAGTTTCTGACCGTCCAAAGCCGTCCATTCCACCAATTCTACGGTTCCCCAAGCGTATTCTTTTTGTTGAGGGTTAATATTGCTGATGCGTTGCGTTGTTTTGAAATTTGTTGTATAGAGTAAATCAGGACAAGTTTGGAAGTTTTGCTTCGTAAAAACATAAGCTTCTGCATTTTTTGCTTTCATCGGACGATTAGAAAAAGCATAATCATCTACGAGAATTTGCTTAACCGTATTCGTTTTCAAATCTAAAGAGGCGTAACCTTCTGCCTTCGTTTTATCATTTTTTGTTTGCAACAAAACCGTGGCATTTGGGTCAATAAAACGCTCCTCACTGTCCAATTTGATATAACGATATACCGTTTCAGAAGCCCGTCCATTGGTCAAACGCATGGGTTTTTCCTTAGCCGTGGGGTCAACTTTCCAAATATCGAATTGGTCATAGACCAATGCAAAACGGTCATCGCGCAACCACCCTGGTCCACCGTAGGCATTGGGATAATCTGGCACGTCATTCTCAATATCGTAGAATTTAACCATTTTGTTGTCCGTCATAGGGACAATATTTTTATTCAAAACCGAATATGCAAACCATGCTGAATCCAATTCATTGTACCAAAAAACATACTTGCCATTCGGAGAAAGTACCGCATTGCCGCGTATTTTCTTAGTAACAACTGTTTGATTACCCGTTTTCAAATCCGTTACATACACATCACTGCTGGGCGAACCTTCCCACGTTGTTTGCAACAAATAAGGCTCATTGGACGTGCTGACGGCTACGTCTGAATTGCGTTGTTCCTCAAAATCAATGTCTGGAATGGTCGGATTACTGAGGGGGATCATTTTGTTGGTGTTTGGATAATAGACCACTGCGTAATTCTTTTTACGGTCTTGTTCTAAACGCACTTTTTGTTGCGTATGCAAACGTGCGTCTTGATAATGCCATACTTCAACATTCACAATTTCCTCAGGCAACAAAGTTGTATCGTTCAAAATAGGCTGTGGTGCAATACCAAAATACAATTTAGAACCATCTTCAGAAAAAGTCGGTTTGGCATTTTCACTCACCAAATAATTGGATAATGTGCCAAAATTAATGTTAGACTGCGCAATTTTCTTAGCATTTTCCCTCGTTTTATCATTCCAATAAAACAATTGGTAAGGTCTAACACGTTCTTTTGTTGTGTCCAAATCAGCTAAAAACGAGGCTTGCGTTCCCAATTCATCAAGTGCCAATTGTTTGTACTTTCCTTTTTGTTGAATCAACGTGCTTTTCACACCTTTTTCACAATCAACTGTATGAACAGCAGCCATCACCACTGAATCCAAACCTGTATCTGTTACTAAAAATCGCTTACCACGTTTCGCAAAAACGTATTCCATCGCATAAGGAAAGGTATCGCGTTGTCCCGTTGTCAAATTGTGCAAAACGACTTTTGTACCGTTTTCCTTACTTTCTGCCTTTGGTTTGGCTTTGGCTTTTGCGGCAGTACTATCCCCCGCCCCATTTTTAGGCTTTGCCTTCTCGTCATTAGGTTTAGCAATTTCGTATTGATACGCAACAAAACCCGCCCATTTTTGCGGCACAGCAAATGACTTGATATTCGCAATTGCAGCCACTTCACCCGTTGCCAAAGTGTAAATACCCAACGAATCTTTAGGCAAATCATCGTCTTTTACCTTTCTACGTCGTTTTGCTTTCAAACTATCCAATGGTTGTTTGATGGTAAAAATCAAAAAACGGCTGTCTTCCGTGAATGTCGGTTTTTCACCGCGATTAAAAGTTTTAGTCGTGCCTTTGGCAGCATTCCAAATGGAGAGCACAGCATCCCCCTCAGTATTTGGACGCACATTATAGGCGACCCATAGCCCATCGTTGGAAATCGTTTGCGCGTCTATTTTGTTCCAAAGCGCGTAAATGCCATTGTCCATCGTCTTTTTTTGAGCAGACACAGCAAAGAAAAACAGCCCAAAAAGGCATGTTAATTGAAATTTCATTCTGGATAAGGTTTATTTTATGATGTAATTGGTGTATATTTGAACAAAATTAAAAAAAAGACTGATTTAATAGCTCAATGTTTAAGATGCTGCAAAAAACAAAACAGCGATTCAAACGTTTCTTCGTCTAAATGAGATTATTTACTGCCATACTATTGCCTTGTGCTATGATATTTGTTTTAGGTTTACTGCCTACATCAAGTATTCAAGCTTGCAGTGGTAAAAAACAGGCGCATAAAAACCAAGTTAAATGCCCCTCAAAGTGCCAAAAAAATTGCTGTAAAAAACTTTGCTCTGACAAAAAAAAGGAAAAGAAAGGCTGTTGTGGCGATGATTGTTCATGTGCGCCCAACTTTGTCGTTTTAGCCGATTTACCCAACGCTTTGCCCATTTTTTTGTCAAAAAGACGCATAATTATTGAGAAAAATACCTTTTTTTACAAAAAATCATTTCCAATATCCACCATTCAAGACATTTGGCAACCGCCGATAACTGTCCTTTCTATCTGATAGCCAATCGTCTATCCTGTCGTTTGCATTAAGTCCAAACGGCTCAATTCATCTTATTTTTATTTCATAAAATACTATTATTCAAATGTTTATCAACATAAAAACATTTGTTGCCTTGTCGTTATTGACAATGACAATACTTGTAGTAGCTCTGTCCGGTTGCATGAAAATGGACAATATGTCAACTACTGTTACAGTGAATCAAAATAGTTTTGATACCCCCCTCAGTATCCCGACGGTTTTAAGTCCTGAAAACCTTGTTTTAGAAGCCAAAACAACGGCTACGATGATGCTCAAAGATAAAACAACAGCTAACGCCTTGCTTTATAATGGCACGCTGCCCGTCATCAAAGCCAATAAAGGCGACATTGTAAATGTCAATTTCAAAAACAGCCTTTCAGAAGAAAGCAATATCCATTGGCATGGCATGATCACGCCCGCTAATATGGACGGGCATCCGAAAGATGTGGCTGCTGCAGGTGCAAGCCGAAATTACACCTACACCATTAATCAACGAGCCGCGACGACGTGGTTTCACCCGCATCCACACATGAAAACGGCTAAACAGGCGTACATGGGTTTGGCGGGAATGTTTATTGTCAATGACGCTGAAGAGGCAGCCCTCACTTTGCCTTCTGGCGAACGTGAAGTACCTTTGGTTTTAAGTGATAAACGCTTCAATACCAATGGTTTATTGAATTATAGCCCAACTATGATGGAGGTTATGACTGGTTATTTGGGCAGTACTATTTTGGTCAATAATACCGAATCACCGTTTCTAAATGTCAAAACGTGCTTTTATCGCTATCGCGTTTTAAATGGTTCAAATGCCCGTATTTATGATTTGGCGTTGTCAAATGGCGCAAGTTTTACGGTTATTGGGAACGATGGCGGATTGTTAGAAAAACCCGTTGCGCTCACTCATGCCCTTCTTGCGCCGGGTGAACGTTTGGATATTTTGATAGATTTTAGCAAAATGACCGTTGGAACGGAAGTTTTCTTGCAAAGCAATGCCAATACCATTGCCGCTCATGGCGAATCAACTTTTAAAATTTTAAAGTTTAAAGTCGCTACACAAGAAGCTGAAAAATTCGTCTTGCCCCAAAGTCTCTCTAGCATTACCCCCCTCAGTATAACTAGCTCAAAACGGACACGCACTTTCACACTTCCTGCGGGGCACATGATGATGGGCACAGGTATGCACACGATAAACGGCAAAACGTATGATATGAATCGCATTGATGAAACTGTCACGGCGGGTGAAACAGAGATATGGGTTTTCGATAATTCACTCGGCACAGAGCCGCATCCGATGCACGTTCACGCTGTTGAATTTCAAGTTATAGAAAAAACAGGCGGCGTGATTGAGCCTTATGAACGTGGTTGGAAAGACACGATTTTGCTCAAAAAAGGGGAAAAAGTTAAAGTTATCATGCGTTTCCCTAATGAAAAAGGTCTTTTTTTGCTCCATTGTCATAACCTCGAACATGAAGACGATGGTATGATGATGAATTTTGAAATCAAGTAATTTTTTTAAATTAAAACTATTAATGACGCTTCAAATCAAAAATAGAGGTTACTATCGCTGCAAAATGACGGCTGAAAATGAGTTGCAAAACGCGCATCTTCGACCCCCTTAGTATCAGAGCTTTATCATTTGGTTTGAATCAAAAATAGCTATATTATCATTATTTTTATTTCATAAAATACTATTATTCAAATGTTTATCAACATAAAAACATTTGTTGCCTTGTCGTTATTGACAGTTGCAGCAACCATAGGGTGCAAAAAAAGCACCATCATGCCCAATCTCAATATCAATTATGCAGCAGCATTTGTGGTCAACGGAGGCGACAACAATGTGCAAATTGTAGATTTAGCAACCAACAAAGTC
>JAYTUQ010000298.1:0-5328 GCA_043744455.1 Saprospiraceae bacterium
TAAATCAGGTAAAATGGCAAATATCGGTCGTATTAAACAGGTCATCGGACCCGTCGTGGACGTTAGCTTCTCTGCAGAGGGTGCTAAACTCCCTGAAATTCTTAACGCTCTTGTGATTACAAAAAGCAATGGCGAAGAAGTTATCCTTGAAGTTCAACGTCACTTGGGCGAAGATTCTGTTCGTACTATCGCTATGGACGCAACGGATGGTTTGACACGTAATATGGAAGCGATTGACACGGGCAAGCAAATCTCTATGCCTGTCGGTCAACAAATACGTGGTCGTCTTTTCAATGTCATCGGTGAAGCGATTGACGGTATTGGCGAAGTGCCAAAAGGCGATAACGCATATTCAATCCACCGCAAACCACCAGCTTACGAAAACCTTTCTACGGAAACGGAAGTCCTTTTCACGGGTATCAAAGTCATTGACTTGATTGAACCTTACTCCAAAGGTGGTAAAATCGGTCTTTTCGGCGGTGCAGGTGTGGGTAAAACGGTTCTTATCATGGAGCTTATCAACAATATTGCGAAAGGTTATGACGGTATGTCGGTTTTCGCAGGTGTGGGTGAGCGGACACGTGAAGGCAATGACCTGTTGCGTGAGATGATTGAATCTAATGTTATTCGTTACGGCGAAGCGTTCGTTCATTCTATGGAAGAAGGCGGTTGGGACTTGTCGAAGGTTGATAAAAAAGCCCTCGAAGGTTCGCAAGCAACGCTTGTGTTCGGTCAGATGAATGAGCCCCCTGGCGCACGTGCACGTGTTGCTTTGTCAGGTTTGACGATGGCGGAATACTTCCGTGATGGCGACATGAGTGACCCGAACGGCGGTCGTGATATCCTTTTCTTCATTGACAACATTTTCCGTTTCACACAAGCGGGTTCTGAAGTATCGGCTCTTTTGGGTCGTATGCCTTCGGCGGTCGGTTACCAACCAACATTGGCGACTGAAATGGGTTTGATGCAAGAGCGTATTACATCAACAAAACGTGGTTCAATTACGTCTGTTCAAGCGGTATATGTCCCTGCGGATGACTTGACTGACCCGGCTCCTGCTACGACATTTGCGCATTTGGACGCAACGACGGTACTTGACCGTAAGATTGCATCATTGGGTATCTATCCTGCGGTGAATCCATTGGAGTCAACAAGCCGTATCCTTGACCGCAAAACGTTAGGCGATGCCCACTACGATTGCGCTCAAAAAGTAAAAAGAACATTACAACGTTATAATGAATTGCAAGACATCATCGCCATCTTAGGTATGGAGGAATTGTCTGAAGAAGATAAATTGGTCGTTTCGCGCGCCCGCCGTGTTCAACGTTTCTTGTCGCAACCGTTCCACGTTGCAGAGCAATTTACGGGTTTGAAAGGCGTATTAGTGCCCATCGAAGAAACGATTCGTGGTTTTAACATGATTATGGACGGCGAAGTGGATGAATATCCAGAAGCTGCCTTCAACCTTGTTGGTACTATTGACGATGCGATTGCAAAAGGTAAAAAAATGCTTGCGGAAGCAGCGTAATCTGAATTATGAGTTATGAGTCATGAGTTATGGCATACTGAGGGGTATTCATAGTTTATAATTCATAACTCATAATTCATAACTCATAATTAGAGAAAATGAATATTACTGTTCTGACTCCCGATAAAGAAATTTTCAAAGGTGAAATTACCTCCGTCAAAGTGCCTGGCACAGGCGGAGAGTTTCAGGTTTTGAAGAATCATGCGCCCATCGTCTCTTCTTTGTCAAAAGGCAAGGTGGTAATAGTAAAAGCAGATGGTGGAAAAGTCAACTTTTCAATCGAAAAAGGCTTTATTGAAGTGCTACGTAATGAGGTTTCATTGCTTGTACAAGGTGTAAAAGAGTGATTTAATACGTCATTTTTGTTTGATGCATTATTTTTACAAAAAAATATCCACGAATGAGAACATGGCTATCAAAAATCACTAATTTTGTAAGGCAAAGCTTTTTCATGGCATAAAGTTGGGGGTAAAGACACTATGAGTGCCTTTGCCCTTTTTGTTTTGTTTTTATACTGAGGGGGGCTTTGCACATTCAGTTACTCATGAAACTCCACCAATTTCAGTTTTTCTAAGCGTTTTTCTTTAAAAAGGCGTAAGCCAAAAGGAAACAATACCTCATTTGCGGTATCAAAATCATTAAACTTGTTTTCAATGAGTAATTCAAATCGCCTTGAATCATCCGTTTCATCATACACAATATGCTTCGAATGAACTTCTATAGATTCCCAAATTGAAGATAAATCATGTGAGCTAAGTTCAAAATAATGTTTACCATCAATATCTTTGGGACCAGACCCACCACTGGAAGCAAATTTAAAAAAAGCAGAAAGATTTTCTTTATCAATTACTTTAGCTACCCACACTTCACAGGTATCCTCAATATCCGTAACTGTAAAACCATAGGTCATTTTTAAAACATTCAATATCATAATATTAGCAGGGTCACTTTGATTTTGCTGCTTCGTTATACTATTTATGGATTCAGCAAGATTTTCTTGGGTAATTTTTTTTCTTTTTTTAGGCTTCACAATTTTTCTACCCAAACCTTCATAATCTGAATTATATCGTTCACCCCAATAACTGATGCTTTTATCTGGTACTTGCCCAATCGTTTTTATTCTTGCAATACTGTAATCCGTTAATTTCGCAATCGCACGGGGTAGATTTCCTGTATACATAAATCGTTCTCCAAAGTCCCAGCCCCCAGAGTGAAAGTCTTCTTTCTTAATATTGAGTTCAGAAATTTCTACTCGATACAGTATGGCGCGTAACGAATCTTTAAGGACTTTTTCTGCAAATTCATCCATTGGCATACTCTTAATTTGTGAATTTACTCTGTTATAAATTAATAGAAAAATTAAAAAAAGGAAAAACGTAGAATATTTAATACGCATAATTTAAAAATTAAGATATTTTATGAAAAAACTACTTAGAGGTAAATATTGTTATAAGAGTCAATTAATTTACCTCAAAATAGCTATTAGAATTTAGTAAAATGCTCCTTTCTTATTCGCATTTTGCGTTCGAATCATTTACATTTTTCGATGTAGCTGCACTCATAGGCAAATATCTATCTCTACTGGGACTTATTCCACTATTGGGATTAGAACTTAACGCTACGCCAAAAGATGGGTATCCTAAATTCGCAGTGAGAGTGTTCTCCAAATTTTGCAAAAATCTTTGTTTAGTACTGTTATTATCTACTATTGGAAATAATCCATTTGGAATATCGCTATGGTTTAATGATATATTACTTTGAGTATTTGTTACTGCTTGATTAAAAGCGGTTGTTATTTTTTCAGGAGCATTATCAATATATCTATCAAAAACTTTGACTACAAATTTAAGGTAATCAAAATTAACATCATAAGAACTAGATCCGTCGAGTTGTAAGAATTTTATATTGACATTTATTAGTCCTGTCTGTTGGGAATCAAATCTTTCTTGGAGTGTTAAATATTGGAATTCTTTTAGAGGTAGTACCGATTCCGCACAAAGTTTCTGTACTGGTGTAATAGTACCTGCTCCCAAGATACCTACACTAGAACTATTAATACCAGTAGCACTACTCGAAATACCTGCTGTATTCGTATTACTATTATTATTGTAATCTGTGGGTACTGTAACACAATAATAACTACCATCAAAAGAACATGTTGTCGGTCCATAATATCCTGCAGAAGGTACGCTCACTGATTGGCAAACCTGTGCAGGAAAACAAACTGTATAATCCTCCCTGTTAGGATCATACTTAAGATTTTGACCCATGAAATGGGTCAATTTTCCATTTTCAATCAATACAACCTTTTGGTCAGTGAAATCAAAATTTTCCAGTTTTATCATCCCGTCAAATTTCTTTTCTCGAAAGTTGTCACGGTTAATTTCTTCGATATTGCCCACGAATTTTTCTGTAGGATAGTATTTAATAATCGCGGCATCAATCGTATGACCGTCTAAACTTGCAACTAACAAGCGCGTAACACCATGTAATTGGGGATTATCAATATTAATTGTCGGTCTTATTACCTTGTCTTCAAGCAAGACAGGCACTTCAATCGCACCATTCAATTGAATAGCCAACGATTCAAACAAATTATCTTATTTTCACCGCTATAAATCATAGCTTGGAGGGCAGTAAATTAGGGCATTTTAAGCTATTTTTTAAAACCCAACATACTAATTTAAACCTAAAAAAAACTTTTTTAAAACTTCAAACAAAAACAATGACAATCGGAACAAAAATTCGCAAGCTCCGTGATTTATATGATTTAACCCAAGACTATGTTGCTGAAAAGCTCGGTATATCTCAAAATGCTTTTAGTAAAATTGAACGGGGTGAAACCGACCCAACTTATTCAACACTTGTACGCATTGCGGAAATCCTAAAAGTAGATGTTTCTCGATTAATTAGTTTTGACGAAAGACAGATGTTATTTAATATTAATGACAACAAAGACCAAAGTAACAACGGATTCATCGTCCAAACAAGTAAAATAGAAAAAGAGCTTTATGAAAAAGTTATTGGACAATTGCAGAATGAAAATAGTTATTTGAAAAAATTATTAGATTCGTATATACACTAAAACGCTAAAAAACGAAAAATCCCCCGCAAACACAAGTTCGCGGAGGATTTTTTTATTCAGCCTATCAAAAACGATGTTTCGATTAAGCGCGGAAGTGAGCAAATGCGCGGTTTGCTTCTGCCATACGGTGAACTTCTTCTTTCCGTTTGATAGATGCCCCTTCATTTTTGCTCGCTGACAATAACTCGTTAGCGAGTTTGTCCGCCATACCTTTACCACTGCGGTTGCGGGCGAAACGAATAAGCCACTTCATACCAATCGAAACTTTACGCTTTGGACGTATTTCTGTCGGAATTTGGAACGTTGCACCACCGATACGGCGGCTACGAACTTCTACTTGTGGCATAGCATTTTGCAATGCTTTTTTGAAAACATTGTACTCGTTTTCACCTGTTTTTTCTTTGATGATGTCTAAGGCATCATAGAAAATAGTGAAAGAGACTGTCTTTTTACCTTCCCACATCATATTGTTGACGAATTGCGTCACTGTGGAATCATTGTAGCGTGGGTCGGGTGCTATCACCCGAATCTTCGGCTTCCTTTTTCTCATTTCTTTTAAAAAAATTAATCAGTCATTTGTTTTTAACTATTTGTAAAACAGTAATGACCAATAAGTTAGGAAATTTTGGAACCGATGGATACTGAGGGGGGACTTTCCTTAAACCCTCGCTGGCTGCCCAGCTTTTTGCAGCCACTTCTCCACCGCGTTCAGCTT
>JAYTUQ010000299.1:0-5327 GCA_043744455.1 Saprospiraceae bacterium
CATATCACTCGCCCTCAAAATAGGTGTGATGGCATTTATGAGAGCGGTATATTCCGCAATACCTTTCACAGTCGCGCCAACTGCCAATCGAATATCTAAATTTTGGATTTCGTTCTCGGTATAATCCCTTTTAGTCGTCATGCGCGAGCGTTCGGCAATGACGTTGTTTATGTTTAAAAAGCAGATAATATCGGCATGAGATTTATCGCTAAAAATAAAATTTTCGGTATCAAAATCAATTTGATAGTACCCCTCAGTATTTGTCGTTGCTGTGCCAATCCATTGAAAACCATTTGTTTGCATGGTTTCTTGAACATTGGTTACGGTTTGAATCAACGGCACACCCCGCAAATCCACATCAAAAGCCACAACATTGGCTTGCATCATCGGTTGCCCAAAAGCATCATACACGTGACCACTGACGCGGAAAGTTTTGTCCAAAAGTTGTTTGTCTTTCAGCACAGCATTCAGCCTTTTGGCTGTCTCTTCGTCAACGATGCCACTGACAGGCACGTGAAAGGACTCTTGAAAACGCCGCAACGCCGTGGTCGTCGTATCGCCAAAAAAAGCGGTGCTGCGTTCATCGTTAGACATGGAAAAATTTAAGGCAGAAAGAGCTTGTTGCAAATTAGCAACGGTTTCGCCGCGGTCAAATGGGCGAATGGGAGGCATGAGCGTTTTCATTATTATTTTGTTTTTTAAAATCCCAATAATTGGGAGATGACTATTAGAAATAGATGAACTTTCTGGAGCTTTTGGAAATGAATCTGTAAACAAACAGAATGATGGTGTATTATCGTGCTTGATTTTTAACAAAAATACTTGCTTTTTTTTGTTCTTGCAATTAAAATACACCACTTGGGAGATTATAGGAAAGGATAAAATGGCGGTTAAATGGCTTTTCTAAGTCATAATGAAGACCTAAAAAAAATGTCCCCTTGGTTGCTTTGCTTCATTCCTCGCAACCCCTCGCAATGACTTAAAGCTATATTTCGCGGGGCGGAGACCCAGTAAGATAGTGGGCAGCGCCGCCGTTCGTTTGTTTGGGTGTTAGTGGTTGAAATAATGAACACCATGCGCTATCGAGAATATCACTACCCAGCGGATACCAGCGCCGTTCGTTTGTTTAGCTATCGTGGTAAAAATAATGAATACCATGCACCAGCGGCTAATTTTGTTTTATTTTGTTCAAAAGCGGTATCTTAGCTTTTGAAAAACGGGCAGCCAGAAAATTGACAGATGATTACCGTTTAAAAAAATATTCAATAAAAACTCTTTAAACTCTTCCAATAATGGATATTAGTCAAATCAAATCGCTCATTCCATCTGATAAGTTCCGTACATATCATAATGTTCGTGTTGTTATTGATTTTGATGCTGCTATAGAGCTTACTAAACTTCAATCGGATTACCCAACACTTCATTTTTTACCATCTGTAAGGCTCACAACTTTTATGCAACCTCAAATAACTACATCTATAAGAGAACAATGTAAAAACTCATTTGAGCGTGTTTGGGTAGAATGTGTCAAATGCAATTTTATCGTTGCTGATGAATCCTATTACCCAATTGCTCTTATTGATTTACCTTATTCAACGCATGAAAGAAATGATGCTTATCTTGCATTAAGAGCAAGAATGATTGAGTTAACAGGGCTTCCATATTTCGACTTAACAAATAAATCATCCGAATCATTATTATTACATCTCTTATATGTTACAAATGAAAGTAGAATGCCAGAGCGTGTAAATGGTGCTGCTACAAGTCATATTTTCAAATTGGCAGCTAGGATGGCAATTGAAGAGGAAAATGATAATGACTACGATGCTAATCCAATCCCTTTTTAGGGTTACCGCTCGGCGCACCTCTTCCCAAACCACCCACCAACAAATAAACAAACGAACGGCGGCGCTGGTATCGGTGTTTCACTGACCCCCTCAGTATAATACGACTCAACAACCGCTTTGACACCACAATATATTGAACATTAGACAAATTGCTGATGCCAAAAGCAGATTTCAGAAGCGGCTTATAACGAAATACAAGCATCTGAAATACAAAAAATGGTCATTGAAGAATATAAAATCAAATTAGTCGTCTTTGATATTTCAACTGAAAAGTTCATAAAATGGAAAAAATAAATCGTTATTCACACATAATTACCACATTTTTGGAAGCCTATGCTGCCATACCTCCCGCTGTACCCTCTGATGTCCATTATGAATTAATGATTGACAATCAGAGAAAACATTTTGAATTGCTGAAAATGGGTTTTAGCAAAAGTCAAACGTTTATTCATGCTTCAATTTTCCATTTTCAAATAAAAGAAGATGGCAAAGTATGGATTTTGGTTAATAACACAGATTTATTAATTGCCGATGAATTGATAGAAAACGGTGTTTCAAAAGCGGATATCGTCATTGGTTTTCAGCATCCAACTGTCCGAAAATATATGGGTTATGCAGTAGCTTGATTTATGAAACCCCCTCAGTAAAAAAGCCCTCTGCGTTGTGCAGAAGGCTTTTTTGCGTTAGAATATCAAGCTAAAATCCTATTTTAAACTCATAACGCCCCTCCTGCCGCACCCTCTTCCTCCCCTCAGTAAAAACAAACGAACGGCGGCGCTGGTGGCGGTGTTTCACCGACCCCTCAGTATAATACTACTCAACAACAGCTTTGACACCACAATATATTGAACATTAGACAAATCGCTAATGCCAAAAGCAGATTTCAGAACAACCTAACAGATTTCAAACCATCCTAACAGATGTCAAACTACCCTGTCATCTGTCGCTTATGACAATCAACTTTTTGCTTTTTCCTAAAAGATACACCCCTCAGTATAAAGCTATATTTCGCGGGTCATAGACCCACAAGATAGTGGGTGGTCGATTAAAAATCGACACCAGCATCGTTGGGCATTATTTAGCGGTAGTGGTAAAATTAAGCAAGACCGTTTGCAAGTGAGGAAAATCAAGTAAGAGCGTTTGCCAGCAGGTATAAATTCGGTAAAATAGTGAGGGGGGTAAACAAACATGAATCATTCCAATTTTCGCTTTTTTATTTCTGGTTTATTGGTGAATGTACTTATAAGTTCCTTCTGGGTTTTGAAACTTCCCATATTCTTTAAAATTAATGCTTCTTAGGCAATTATGCTTTGAAAATCCCTTGCAATAATTTACTTTTGTTTGTAAAATAACAAATCAATATGTGTAACAATTATTCCATTCTGTGCAATAATCCAAATATCTTATGTCTAAATTAGAAGACTTTTCAGATGCCGCGCTCATTGCCAAGATTTGTGGTCAGGCTAAAGACCGCAATAAGGCTTTGCAATATATTTTTGCCCAATCTGGTTGGTGCGAAAACATCATAGCGCAGTTGCGTAAGCGTGGTGCGACCGTAGCAGTTGCTGAGAATGCCATTCAGGATTCGTTGATTGTTTTAGACAGACAAGTGCGGTGTGGGCAATTTAAAAAAGGCGAATCTTTGGAAAATTATTTTTGGGGTATTTGTAAGTGGATGTATATTAGAGCAACAAAACAGCGGAAAGACCTGTCAATCGAAGGTACTAAGGAGGATTTAGAAGAAAAAAGCCCCGAAACAGAAATTTTTAAAGACAATCTGAAAGAGATTGTCCGACAATTGTTGAGTCAACTCAATGGTCGCTGTCAATCAGCTTTAAAATTATATATGCTCTCTTTTTCGATGCGTGAAATAGGGGATGAATTGCAAACAAATGAAAACCATGCCCGAAAAATCGTGCATGACTGTCGCCTAAAATTAGCAGAATTGATTGATGAAAATCCCGATTTAAAGTCCGAACTAAAAAACAGATAAGATATGCAAAAATATAACGACGATTTACTGATAAAAATAGATGCTTATATCAAAGGGCATTTGCCCGAACAAGAAGCACAAGCATTGGCACGAGAAATCGCTGCCAATGAAGTATTAGCAGCGCGTGTGGAACGGCAACGGCTGCATTTAGCCGCTTTGGATATTTTACTGGAAGATGATTTACGTGCCAAAATGCAGGTTTGGAAAAAAGAAAAAACGACACAATCTGCGCTTTCAACAAAAAGGAAATGGCTCAGATTTGGCGCACTTGCTTTGTTAATTTTTGTAGGCTTGATTGGGTGGTTTACATTAAAAACTAAAACGGCAACTCTTGATACAGCCCTTACAAAAAACACAGATAGTTTAAATAACAATAAAAAGATATTGGAAGACAACAAAATTAAACCAACACAAAAATTAGACACACCCTCAGTACCCAATCAAATTATTGTTCCGAAAACACTGAAAACACCTGAAAAACCGTCAAAAACACCACAAAAACCGATTGCTTCAAACAACTCAACACCTTTCGATTTTTCAGAAACGAATGACCAATTATTAGCGATTGCAGAAAATAGAATTAACCAACAAATCGCACGGGGCGCAGAAAAAGACAGTTTGGTGCAGGAAATTGTGCGTTTTATTAAAGCAAAAAACTACCAAAATGCGTTAATTTTGAGTGAAAAGTTGAAAGATACTGAGGGGGGATACTTGCAGGGGATTATCTATTTTTTGGCAGGAAAGCAAGACAAAGCGTTGCCTTTTTTCCAAAATTTAGCCAATCAAAAAGGTTTTGAAGGGGCTGATGCGGCGGGGTATTTTGCGGCTTTGTGTTTTATTGCCAATGGTCAAAAAGCAGAAGCGGTACAACGTTTGAAAAAAATAGCTGCCGAAGCGGATAATGATTTTTCAAACGCAGCTAAAAAAGTCTTGCAACAATTGTAAGTAGTTGTGTGTAAATAATTGAGGTTAAGTTTAAACAAGCCCTTTAGGGCTGTCACCGTTTATAGAATAGCACGTAAGAACCGTGTTTAAGGTGCGTAGCACCGTCACCGCTTGTAATTTATTGATTTGCACTATTGTAAATGCGAAAAAACGGTGATAAGGTAAAAGTATTTTTTTGACACATTATTTTCCCCGCTAAACTTTAAAGTAAATTGGGCGGGGCTTTTTGCTTACACCTAACCGATGTCAAATTACTGAGGGGGGCATTCGTTTTTGTTTTAAGACATTTTCACAAAAAATACTTTTTATCTGTTTGAATTTCTATTTTTACCAAAATAAAACAGTTAAAAACGATAAACAATGCGCATAGTAACAACACTGACTTTAATAGCCTGCACCTTACTGGCTTTGAGTGCCACTTGGCATTTTAACACAAAGACAAACAACGATAATAACGGCGATTGGGGCGATTATCTCGGTGGTGCAGACCGAAATCACTACTCTGAACTCACGCAAATCAATCCCTCAAATGTCAATCAATT
>JAYTUQ010000300.1:0-20679 GCA_043744455.1 Saprospiraceae bacterium
TAACTTTGTAACTTGTTCTTTTTTCATACCCAAAATTAATTGATTTTGTGAGTTGAATTTCAACTCCTTTTTTGTCAATCATTCTTGGGCATGTCCACATTATCCACTGTTCATTATCCACTATCTATTTTCCATTATCAAATAATATTATGACTCGACAACTATCATCAAGCTGGACGCTTGGTTTTCGCATTTTTCTACCCACTTTTTGGATTGCCTTCTTCGGTATTTTCTTCATGACAACTCTTTTGACTGACAAAGACCAAATCGGACAAATGTCTATGAATGGCTTACGTTGGGGTTTGCTGGCATTTATTGGGGTTTTTGTCTTTGTTTTTTGGAAAACCGTTCTACGTTTGAAGCGCATAGATGCCGATAAAGAATATATTTATGTGACCAATTACTTCAAAAATGTGCGCTATCCACATACGGACATTGAAAAATTAGAACTGTCAAAAGGTATTATTTTCAATTATGGGACTTTGGTTTTGAAAGGGAAAGGCGTTTTTGGCAGTCGTATTTTGTTTCTCGCCAGCCGCAAACGGGTTGAAATTTTTATTGCTGAAAATCCGCAGTTGGTAAATTGGATTGAGGAAAAAGAGTGAATTTTAGCATTTAGCCTTGAAAAAAAGCGTCCCGAATGATTTTGGGACGCTTTTTTTAGGCAAAAAGCTACTACATTCCGCCCACAATAAAAATTATTGGCGGCGAAATGTACATATTTCAAGTTACATTTCGCCCGTAATAATAATGTTATAAATAAAATGATTTTAAAATCGACCCATCTATAAACTTCAGTGCGAAGTCATACCCCTTAGTAAAGCTACCTCGATTTTGTCATGGACTCAAGTGTTAGCATTATCTAATCCGTCAAATCTGCGGTCGTGTTCATAGAACAAAAGTGATTACAAATCCGCATATCAATTTTACAAAAAAATAATTTAAAATAGGCTCACATACCCAAAATGCGTCTTCACATTTCTAAAATTCACTGGATTGCCTTGTTGTTGACCCAATGCTACAGTGACTCCAAACAAACCCACATTGGTTTCAAATGTAATACCTGCTCCAAAGCCGACAGGCGTATCCTTTGTTTGCGCCGTGCGTGTCTTATTTTGGATATAACCCACATCACCAAAAGCATATAAATAGGAGTTGCGCCCAATCAACAAACGATATTCAAGCGTACCGACGGCATAACGTGTGGCAAAAAGACTCTCCTCATCGAACCCCCTCAGTAATCGGTTGCCACCGATGCGGTATTGCTCGTTTTGTGAAATCGGCGATGAAGTGAATAACCAACCGCTTGTAACAGCCAATTTCAAGACGCTGCGCTTCAAAACAGGCACATAAAATTCGGTTTTGTTGTCCAAACGATATTGAAAACTTCTCAAAGTAACCGTATCGTATAAAGATTTAAAATCAAAAGTTGGGTCTTTAATATCTAAAATATCACTGTTTTGCCGCACCGTCCGAATGCCCGCGCCCCCCCTCAGTAAAATTGCCCAGCCTCGGCGTGGATTGAAGCGATAATCCAATTGTTGTTTCAAAAATTCTAAGCCTAATGTATTAGTTGAAACGTCTAAAGTAGCAGGTAATTTGCGTGTTTGCTGAACTTGTAAACGATTGATAATCAAATTATTGGCATTATAATTTTGCCAAAACAACTTTAAATAACTTGAACCATCAAGTAGGTATTGTACTCCTGCATTGGCATGTGTTTCTATGTACGTCGAATCCCGTTTATAGAGGTCAAAAGCCCCTTCAAAACCATACGGCAAGTTCAAAATATAAGGATATGAAGCCTTGACATTGAGGCGTGGCGATTGCGGACGGAGGTTTTCAAAACTCGCATAAATTCTTTCTCCAACCCCCAATAAGTTCTGAAAATCCGCTGTTCCGTTGAAAGTAATGCCAAATTTTTGTGAGCCATCAGGTTGTGTCGTTGGTTGAACGCCCACTAAAAAATCCCAACGAGACGCTTTTCGATTGTCCAATAATACATTCACAACGGCATACCCCCCCTCAGTAAAACGGACTGTTGGCGGCTTCCGAACCGTCAAATAAGGCAGTTCAGCCAATCGTGCAGCCATTTTCAAAACTTTTGTTCGGTTGAACACACTGCCTTTTTTAACATCTAAATAATTCTCTAAAAAACGAGGAGAGATTTTAGCGAAACCTGACAATTCAATCGAGTCGAATCGAAACGGCGACCCTATTGTCATCATCAAAGCAGCAGAAACAGCGGCATTTTCGATGTTGATGCTGTCCAACCAAACTTGTGCGAAGGGAAAACCTGTATCTTCCGCAAAATTCAAGAGTTTTTCTTCAATATTGGCTATTTCCTTTGCTGAAAAAGGCTTGTTTTCAAAAAGGCGTTCTCGATAACCGACTTGCGACAAATAATCAGGATTGACATTGCCATTCCGAAGACTCGCCCACTTGTAGGGCTTGCCAATGTGTAAATAAGCAATAATGTTTTTTTGAAAAATAAGAACGGAATCAAAGGAAGCTTCTAAAAAAGTTTGGGCATGTAGCGGTTTCAACACCCCCCTCAGTATATTGACCGCCGAAGCTGTATCGGCAGCTGTTTTCGGAAAATTAGGGTTATTTTTTAAGAAAATGATAGAATCTTGTGCATTTTCAAAGACGAATTGAATCGAAACCTGTGCCTTGATTTCAATAGATAGGTAACAAAATATAGATATAAGGCAGATATATTTTCTCATAAACTTTAAATTAGAGCGCAGATATAGGCAATTTTAAAAATTTCCTATATCTAAACACGCTTAATAACGAACATAATTTCGTCTTTTGAAATCATTCGCCCCTTTTGAGACAGCCTCTTTATAGATTTCAGACCAATTTCAAAATCAGCTTACCGATTTTGTCACCACCAAAAAGGAGCATCAGTGTTGGTAAAAAGTCTTCGACGCCGCCTTCGACGATGTGTTCTTTCGATTTCAATTTACCTTCTTTTAGCCAACCGCCCATTGCAGCAATGGCTTCCATGTAGCGCGGTGCATAATCAAAAACGACCATACCTTCCATACGTGCACGATTGACCAAAAGTGATAAATAATTTTTAGGTCCAACCATCCCGTCCGTATTGTTATATTGTGAAATCGCGCCACAAATGACAATTCGTGCTTTCATACGAATCATAGCAAGGCAAGCATCTAATATTTCTCCGCCGACGTTGTCAAAATAGACATCAATCCCTTCAGGACAAGCTGTGCGCAAAGCCGAGTGTAAATTGCCAGCTTTGTAGTCAATACCTGCGTCAAAACCTAACTGGTTGACCATATAATCTACTTTGTCCTGCCCACCGGCGATGCCGACAACGCGACAACCTTTAATCTTAGCAATTTGACCGACAACCGAACCGACGGCTCCTGCCCCACCCGAAACGACAACGACATCACCCTCTTTCAAAGCTCCGACATCTAAAATGCCAAAATAAGCCGTCATACCCGGCATTCCGAGCGTTGAAAGCCATGTACTGAGGGGGGCAATGCGGGTATCAATTTTCGTTAAACCTTTGCCTTCTGGCACGTGACAATATTGTTGAATACCCATCGTACCTGTCACTATATCCCCAACCGCGAATTTGGGATTTTCGGAAGCAATCACTTTACCGCCGCCGCCAGCACGCATAACTTCACCAATTTGAACGGGGCGAATGTAAGAACGCCCTGCGTTCATCCAACCGCGCATAGCTGGGTCAAGAGAGAGTTCTTGCACCTCCACCAAAACATCGTTTGTACTGAGGGGGGGAATTTCTGTAATGGTGAGTTGAAAATCTGATTCTTTAGGATTGCCGACGGGACGTGCCGCGAGGCTGATTTGTTTGTTTTGCATAAATTACTTTTTTATTTATTGAATGACAAAATAACGGATTTAAAGGTTAGGAACAGCTACATTTGCGCTGAAAATACTATAAAATGAAAATTCTCATACTCAATGGTCCAAATTTAAATCTTTTGGGTCGGCGCGAGCCACATATATATGGTAGCGAAACTTTTGAAGATTATCTCGATATTTTGAGAAAAAACAATCCCGCAGTATCCATCGAATATCTACAATCAAATCACGAAGGCGTTTTGATTGACAAACTCCATAGTGTTGGTTTTGATACCGATTATGCAGGCATTGTCCTCAACGCGGGTGCTTTGACACATACCAGTCTGGCGATTGGCGATGCGATTGGAGGCATCGAAATACCCGTTGTCGAAGTGCATATTTCGAACGTTCATGCAAGGGAATCTTTTCGGCACTATTCCTTTATTTCAGCGAAAGCGGCAGGCATAATAGTTGGTATGGGTTTAGTAGGCTATAAATTAGCAATAGAATTTTTATTGACAAAACATTGAAAATCAATGCTGAACAAAATGAGATTGATTTTGTTTCAAGAAGTTAAGAGAATCGCTTTGTTTATTCTCTGATAAGGTTTAATTTTGTAATAAATATAACATTTGACAATGAACGCAATAGCAGAAAGTGTAAAAACACAGCCCATCATTCTTACCTCAGGTGCTGTCAAGCAACTCAAAAATATCGTTTTGGAACAAAATATACCCGCCCATTTTGGCTTACGCGTCGGTGTCAAAGGTGGCGGATGTTCAGGCTTTTCCTACGTTTTAGGTTTTGATGAACCTAAAGAAGGTGATGAAATTCATGAAATGAATGGTTTTAAAGTCTTGATGCAAAAATCACATGCCATTTATTTGTTAGGTATGGAAATTGATTTTCTCGATGGTTTAAATAATCGCGGGTTTTCATTTAACAATCCTAATGCAACAGAATCTTGCGGTTGTGGCACGTCATTTGCGGCGTAAAGATATATGTAATAAAGTCGTCTCTTGTTTTAGAGTACTTGACACATTACATCCTCAAATTTGGTAAGTTTTATGTATAAGTATAAAATCTCGTTTTTCACTTTGGTGGAGGCGGGATTTTTTTTTAGGATATTTAAAAATTCATAACCAAATAGTAACCAGTGCTTTATAAATTATTAATAATTAATAAACTATATTTGCTGTATGGCTATGAGTTTAAAATCTTAGTTAAAATAAAAAAAAATTGCCCACCGATAAGCCGGATTCTGTCTCTCCCACAGACATGAATCTGTAGCAGATGCCTATCATTTATCTACTCTTTTCATCACTGAAAAGATGTATCTGCCTACCCTCCGTGCAGTGCGAGCCACACTGTCCCGATTGCTCGGGTTCACGGTTTATTTGGCATTTCAACCCACAAGGTTTATCCCCCTCCCGCATTGCTGCGGAACGCCGTGCGCTCTTACCGCACATTTTCACCCTTACTCCGATGGCTCGGAGCGGTAATTTTCTGTGACACTCTCTGTCTGCTTTTCGACTTCCCGAAAAGAAGCCCATCCGTTAGGTGGTGTGGTTGCTCTATGTTGTCCGGACTTTCCTCATTACCAAAAAAATCGGTACCGCGATAGACTGGTGGGCAATTTGAGGGCAAAGATAGCTCGTAGTGATGAATATTTTAATGATGAATGTCCGATACAATGCATCTCTTTGGAAAGGGCTTTTTTTGGAGAAGAATAGGTTACGCTAACAAACAGGAAATGTGCGCAAATATTTCTCATAAATGATTGATTTTAAATTATTTAAGTCCATATGAGCACTTTCACAATAAGCCTTATAAATTTGCTGAACATCTATATTCTGGTCATCTGTTTCAAAGAAAAGGCGTTCGGTAGGAATTTGTAAAACAGTTTTTTTGAAATTTTCAGACCCCCTCAGTATAGCGGCACCTATGGAGACTTGAAAACCGTTTTTAATCAACTCTTTCAAAACCGTTTCGTTTTTATTGAAACCATGAATAATCATTGGAATAGTCGGTTTTAGCTTCTTTTTTAAGGCAATAACTTCATTGAAAGCATGGACACAGTGAATGATGATAGGTTTTTGCACGGATTCCGCCAACTGGATTTGTTTGGTAAAAATATTAATTTGAAAATCAAGGCTTTCACCTTTTAGTTTGTCTAAACCACATTCCCCGATGGCTATAATGTTTTGATTTTCAATAAGTTTTGTCAGTATTTCAAAATCTTTTTCACTATTTTCTTCTGTCAAATACCAAGGATGCAAGCCGACGGAAGCAAAATGTCCCTCCTCGGTCATGCCTTCTGCTTGATGGCGCGTTCGCACCATATAAAGCAGATTTTTCCATTCATTTTGCGAAAAATTTTGAATAAAAATCACATTTTCCTCTGTTTTTGGAATATGAGTGTGTATGTCAACGAATGGTATCATGGTGTAAATGTATATATTTGCAGCAAAAGAATAGGACAGATAATTATAGCAACTAATCAATAAAATCTTAATAATTTATGACTATCAACGAAAAACTTGCAGCGATACGCCATCAGATGACCATCCAAAACATGGATGCTTATATCATCCCATCAAGTGACCCGCACCAATCGGAATATCCTGCTGCTTTGTGGCAATCCCGCGCTTGGATTTCGGGCTTTACGGGCTCGATGGGCTACGTAACTATTACAAAATCAACGGCTTATGTGTGGACAGATAGCCGTTATTTCTTGCAATGTGAAATTGAAACTAAAGATTCCGCATTTGAATTGAAAAAACAAATCCAACAAGGTGCACCTGAGCATATTGACTGGTTAGCGGAAAATCTGCCAGAAAACAGTCGCGTGGGTTGTGACAGCTCCCTGTTTTCAGTCGGTCAATGGCGGGGTATGCAAAAACTGTTTGATAAAAAAAATATTCAACTTGTGACAGATGCGGACTTAATTTCACCTATTTGGAAAAATCGTCCGTCGTTGCCTAAAGCAGAAATTTTTGAACATGATATTGAGTTTGCAGGTAAATCGCGGGCAGAAAAACTCGCAGATATTCGTACAAAAATGAAAACCAAAGGCGCTGATTTTCATTTAGTTACGACGCTTGATGACATTGGTTGGACGTTGAATTTGCGTGGTTCAGATGTTGAATGTAACCCTGTTTTTGTTGCGTATTTGGTGATTGGTTTGGAACGTTGTGATTTATTTATTGAATCTTCAAAAGTACCTACAGATATTAAAACGGCTTTGAACACCGATGGTGTTATTATCAGACCGTATGATAAAATAAGTCCTTTTTTATCTGACCTTGATGAAAGTCAGACAATTACCGTTGATTCAAGTAATATAAATTTTAAACTCTTTAGTTTGTTAGACCGCGTTCATGTCATTGAAGGTGAGACTTTCTCAACAATAATGAAAGCCGTAAAAAATGAAACAGAACAACGATTGATTAGAGAAGTGATGGTCAAAGATGGCGTAGCCTTGACAAAAGCTTTTATGTGGTTAGAGAAAACGTTGTTAGAACGCACGGTTAAAGAGTACGAAATGGCTTCGATAATTGCGCAATACCGCAGCGACCAAGCGCATTATTTTGGTGAAAGTTTTAATGCTATTATTGGATATAAGGGGAATGGCGCAGTCATTCATTATCGCCCTGACCCGCAAAATTCGGCAGAAATAGCGCAAAATGGCATTTTATTGCTTGATTCGGGTGGTCAATACGCCGATGGCACAACGGATATTACGCGCACTATCTCCTTAGATGGCGCACCAACTGATGAACAACGTCAAACTTATACGGCTGTACTGAGGGGGCATATTGCGATTGCTCAATTGAGCTTTCCGGAAGGGACAAAAGGCATCCAGATGGATATTTTGGCAAGACAATTTCTGTGGCAATTGGGTTTGAATTTTGGTCATGGTACGGGTCATGGTGTTGGTTTTTTTATGAATGTACATGAGCCACCACAAGGCATCGTTGGCGTTGTCAATGCTCGAGGCACAACGGCTCATCAATTAGGTATGTTGACCTCAAATGAACCTGGATTTTATAAGGAAGGGGAATACGGTATTCGTATTGAAAATTTGGTTTTGGTTGTCGAAGATAAAGAAACTGAATTTGGAAAGTTTTTTAAATTTGATACTATTAGCCTATTTCCCATAGACACAAATTTGATTGATAAAACTGTATTGACGCTTTCAGAAAGGGACTGGTTAAATGATTATCACGAGCGTGTTTATACAAATCTTTCACCGCATTTAAATAATTTAGAAATTATGTGGTTAAAAGAAAAATGTGCTAAAATATAGTCTTTTGTAAATCTAAATATGCTTGAGTTTATTAAATATTAATACTGTTTTCTTAATACTTAATAGACAATTAGAGCAGTCAATTTGATTGATTTATGTTTAGTTAAGAAAAATTTTATGTTTAATAAATAAGGAATCATGTTAAGTAAACATGATTCCTTATTTATTAAACATAATTTTTAATTATTTAAAAATAAATTTAGAAAGTAAAAAAGTAATTCCTAACGCCTAATTATTTAACTTTATTTAGTTCTTTAATTTTAGCAAATAATTCGTCTTCATCTCCTGGGATATAACGTTTATGATGATAAACGATATTGCCTTTTTCATCTAAGATAAAGATTTGTGGAAGCCCATTGAGCTCGCCTGGCATGACCATACCAAATTCTCTTATGTAATCGTGATATGATTCAAACTGCCACTCGCTTTGTTTGGTGCGTTTGACAACGTTTTCGGCATTTTGTGGAAAGTCTGTTGAAATCGCAACCATCCGAAAATCAGCTTCTTTTTTCCAATCATCGTATTTGGATTTGTAAGCACTTAACTCTTGAAGGCAAGGTCCACAGGTCGTCAACCAAAACACTAAAACGAGTGGTTTTTTGCCTGTTTTCAAGACTTCGGCTGAGTTATAAACTCTACCAGCCGTATCTTTCAAGGCAATCTGAAAAGGAAATGTTTTATTGATTAAGTTAGGTGCACGAGGTTCTGTGGGCGGTGTTGACCATACTTTATACTGAGGGGTCTTTTTTTTAGCGGTTTGAGCATTTAAAACCACTATAAAACCCAGTGCACAAGCGACTAAATAGATTTTTTTCATAGGACTTTTTTGAAAATGGATAGTTGATAATGGAAAATTTTAGGACAAAGATACTATTGAATAGCATGAGAAGTCAAGCGACATTTTACACGCAAAATTCTATTGACATCTTCCAACGATTCATTATAGGGTTTATAAAATTCATTATCTGAAATCAAACGCAAAGCATGAACTTTTGACCCGTCTTTTACTTGTTGAATGCGTTTTGCGACGACGACATCGGTCACAACAACGTACACTTGATTGTCACGAATCGGTTCGCCGCGCTCTAATTCCTCACAGACGACGATATCGCCATTTGTAATCGTTGGCTCCATCGAATTGCCACTTATTTCAAAGGCTATCAAATTTCCTTCCATATTTGGTATAGAAAAACGCGGAAAATCAGTCAAATACTGAGGGGTATCTGTCGTCAGCGCGTAACCTGCCAACGCGCGATTGGGCAATAAGACAATGTTTTGCCGCCCATTTAACCCAAATTGCCGTTCGGATTTGGGGAGTGTTGCAACGGCTTCGTAGCCCGGTAAATAAATATCATCGGAGAAACCAAATACAAAATTCGCACTGATGCCATAGAGTTCAAACAATTTATGAAGTTGTTCGACGGTAATGTTGCGGTCACCTTTTAGAATAGAATTGACAACGTGGTTGTAGGTGCCCAGTTTTGAGGCAATGTCGGACTTGCCTTTGATTTTGTTTGTTTTTTCAAGCTCATTGTAAACAATTTTAAAACGTTTATTGATGATGCTGTCTGCAAATTCACCCATAATTTTTTGACATTTAGGAAATGAGAAATGACGATTTTATAATAAAGTTGATAAAATAATGTTTTGTAATAAAATGAATGCCAATGTATTAAAACAAAAAGTTTATTAAAAAGGTATAAATGGGGCGGACTTATCCACATTTATATACAAATGTGTTTAAAAAAATGTTTAAAATAAACTATAAACTATTTGTTTTATAATCTATTTTTGTTTTAAATTTACACTGTTTTTGAAGCACTGTAAACATAAACATTCAACTTCTTTTCGTAAAAATACAAAACGTTTTCAAAAGCAATATAAAAAATGAAAGATTTTGATTTAACATCCGGACAGTCTAATAATGGAGATGGCAATAATCTTCGAGTCGTTTTCAAAAAACAAAATACAATGGATGATTTGATACGCCACGATGCTGACATGTCAAGTCAAACAGAAACAATAGAAACTTTTGGCGAAATGGTACAACGTATCGTCAAAGGGTGGCATCGGTTATTGGCAGCAATGCAGAACCGTGGGGACTACTTAACTTTTGGAATGCTCAATAAAATTGGAGGGAGAGCATTATTGAAAATATGTATATTGGGAATAATTATGTTATTGATTTTTACCGATGGGCTTGTTTTTAATTCAGAAAAGCCTATTTTTGCATCAACTAACATCACCAGCAACACACAGGAGAAAACACGACACGGCAAACATGTACAAGGGGCAGACTACAACACAACTTCAGTATCACTCGGTAGCGGACTATCATTCAATCTTTCACCCGCAGCACCAGAAGAACTTCACGAGCAAACTGTTAAAGTATATATCGAGCATTATTCCAAGATAGCCGTAACAGAGATGGATAAATTTGGCATACCTGCCAGTATTTCAATGGCGCAAGCCATTATAGAAAGTCGATCAGGTAATAGTATTTTAGCTGCGCGGAATAACAACCATTTCGGTATCAAATGTTTTTCGAAGTCTTGTCCAAAGGGACATTGCACAAATTTTACGGACGACCATCATAAGGATTTTTTCCGAAAATTTGGGAATGCTACTGACTCTTGGAGAGAGCACAGTCAGTTTTTAATGAAATATCGTTACAAAGATTTATTAAAATATGGTAAAAACTATCACGTGTGGGCTAAAGGACTAAGAGATTTTGGCTATGCAACGGATAAAAACTACGATAAAAAGCTGATTTCAATCATTGAACGTTATGAATTATTCAAGTTAGACGATTTATAAATTTCATTTATATTCATAAGATTTTAATTTTCATCCTAACTCAATATTCCCCCACTTTTCTAAACGAGCGTGCTATGTCTAAATTCGCATTAACAGGTGTACTTTTACTTATTTTAGCAGGGTTCCTTCATTATAGCCCTTCTTCTACCTCACAAAGTGTTGAGAATAGAAAAAATGAAGTAGAAACCCTTCTTTTTCCCATCAGCGAGCAAATAAAGTTAGCGCGGATGGAAAAACATCTTTCTCAAAAAGATTTATCAGACCGAGTGGGTCTGACAAAGATGAATATTGAGAAGATTGAGAAAGGGCAGGTCGTACCAACAAGAGATATTCTTTTTAAAATTGAAAAAGAATTGAATGTGACGTTCACGCTTGATGGTTATTGAAAAAATATCTTTCTCTTTAAAGCTGCTACATTTTAGGCTTGTCATAAAATGGAATGATGCTTTTAGGGGTATCAAGATATTAATGAAAATTTACTGATACTTGTTTTCTATGAAATCTTAGTATCAGAAAATACGTTTTCTCATAGTTTGTTTTTTCTACGAACCACCTTTCGTTTGATGGGTGGTTTTTTATATGTTAGAAAAAACTTGCTTTCATGTACGATGGCTGTTTTTTTTACGCTATTTTTGCAGCCTTTTTTAATCGAAAACAAGGCTTTATGCAAAAAAAACTTTCTATTGTTATGCCCGCTTATAACGAAGAGCGGACAATACAAGGCATTCTTGACCGAATTCGAGTTGTTGAACTTGTAGGAGGCATGAAAAAAGAACTGATTATTACAAATGACTTTTCGAGCGATGATACTGAGGGGGTCATTTTGACGTATCAAAAAACATATCCTGAACTCCCTATTCGCTATTTCAAGCATACTATCAATCAAGGTAAAGGTGCGGCATTACATACGGGTATCAAAGAAGCGACTGGGGATTTTGTGATTATTCAAGATGCCGATCTCGAATATGACCCTGCTGAATATAATTCTTTATTGAAACCTATGCTCGATGACTTTGCAGATGTGGTCTTCGGTTCTCGTTTTATTGGTGGTCAACCGCATCGCATTTTGTTCTTTTGGCACTCTATTGGCAATAAAGCCTTGACATCTCTTTCTAATATGTTTACCAATTTGAATTTGACGGACATGGAAACATGCTATAAGCTGTTTCGACGTGATATTATTCAGAATATGAATCTAACTGAAAAGCGTTTTGGTTTTGAGCCTGAAGTCACAGCAAAAGTATCAAGAATCAAGGGAATTAGAATTTATGAAGTAGGCATTTCCTACTACGGTCGCTCTTATGCCGAGGGTAAAAAAATAGGGTGGCGGGATGGCTTTAGAGCTATTTGGTGTATTTTGAAATATAATATTTGGGCGTAAGCCTACAAACGGACTTGCACAAAAATTACTAACATTTAATCCATGAATTTATTTTAAAATAATGAATAATACATTTGTTTTCAAGGAATTAGATATAGAAGGTATGGCGACGCTTGAAGCGATTTCTAACGCACCTCTATTCAATGAATGGATGTACAGGGTGACAAGTAGCCGTTTAACGGGTCATATTTTGGAAATTGGTTCTGGTATTGGCAATATCAGTGAACAATATTTGAATGACGGACGAAAGCTCATGTTGTCTGATATACGTGACAATTATTGTCAATATTTGAAGCAAAAGTTTGAGCATGAACCGACATGCGAGGGGATACGAGAATTAGACTTAGTGCATCCCAATTTTGAAGAAGAATATATCGATTTATTGGGGCGTTTCGATGGCGTCTTTGCATTGAACGTTGTGGAACATATCGAAAATGATAATTTGGCTATCGCCAATGCTTATAAACTACTATGTAAAGGCGGTCGTTTAGTGATTTTAGTGCCTGCCTATCAGTCTTTGTTCAACGAATTTGACCGTTCTTTGGAGCACTATCGCCGTTATACTGAGGGGGGTCTAAAAGGTATTTTTGAAAAAAATAATTTTCAAATAGTTCACAGTCAATATTTTAACTTTGCAGCAATTGCTGGGTGGTGGTTTTCCGGAAATGTTTTAAAAAAGAAAACAATTCCAGTTGGGCAAATGCGAATTTATAATATACTTGTTCCCATTTTTAGAATTATAGATAAAATGGTGTTTAATAAAGTTGGTATTTCTATAATTGTTGAAGGTATCAAATAAAAATTGATGTCAAAAAAAAAGAAACATAAATTAAACAAGGCGGGTTTGCCTCCTGAAACGGCAGTTTACACTGGGCAAGCAGAGGTGACACAATCCTTGGTGACTGTCGTTCAATACAATAAAGCAACTTATGAAGAAAAATTGGTAAAAGGGTGGGATTACCCACTTCCTAGCGAAGGAAAAGTAACTTGGTACGATATCAGAGGACTAAATGATGAATCGCAGATACAGCACATAGGTCAAATTTTTAATGTGCACCCATTGGCGATTGAAGATATTTTGAATACATCGCAACGCCCTAAATGGGAGGATTATGTAAACGGCATTTTCATTATCATTCATGCTTTGAGATATAACAAACGTATCGGTAATTCTGTAACAGAACAAGTGTCTTTTTATCTCGAAAGGAATGTATTATTAACGTTTCAAGAAGATACAGATGACCTTTTTTTGTCCATAAGAGAACGATTAAGTAGGGGTTTAGGAAAAATTAAGCATAAAAGTGCAGATTTTTTGGCTTATACGCTGCTTGATTACATCGTTGACGGTTATATTAATGTATTAGAAGATCTTGAAGATGAGATAGAAACGATTGAAATTCAGATTTTAACTAAATTCACCCCCTCAGTAAGAAGCGATATTTATAGGTTGAAACAACAATTGTCTGAAATTAGGCGGGCTGTTTTACCGCTTCGGGACGTCGTAAGTCGTTTTTCGCGTGAACAAGGTGAATTTATTGACCCAGTGAATCAAGTTTATATTCGAGACTTGTACGACCACGTTGTCCGTGTGATAGAAACAGTTGAAAATCAAAGAGATATGCTCAATAACATGAATGATTTATTTAATTCTGAACAAACGAATCAAACCAATCATATTTTTAAGGTACTCACAATTATTTCAGTTATTTTTATTCCACCTACTTTTATTGTTGGGGTGTATGGAACTAACTTTGATGTATTGCCCGAATTGCATTTCCGTTATTCTTATTTTTTCATGTGGGGTGTTATAATATTGCTTACAATTTTGCAACTGATTTTTTTTCGTTGGAAAAAATGGTTATAAAAAAAAATGGCTGATAAAAATAAAAGGTTTAAGAGTCCGCAAATCGTCAACCGCAAATCGGAACACGAATTTGCTTTTCTCAAAAGATATGAAGCAGGTATCCTTTTAAATGGTACTGAGGTAAAAGCACTACGCGAAGGTATGGCTAACTTAAATGATGCTTTTTGCTATTTTATCAAGGATGAATTGTTTGTTAAGAGTATGTACATAGCAGAATATGCTAATGGAACAATTTATAATCACGAAGCACGCAGGCTTAGGAAATTGTTGTTACGCAATGCTGAAATAAAAGTTTTGCTCCGAAGAGTCGCTGAAAAAGGTTTAACCATTGTTCCCTATCGCATTTATTTCAATGAGCGGGGTATTGCTAAACTTGAAATCTGTTTAGCCCAAGGTAAAAAGTCTTATGATAAACGGGAGGCTATCAAAGACCGTGATAATAAGCGCGAAATGGATAGGTTGAAAAAAATTAAGCTATAAATGACAAAAGATTTTAAGATATAAACCATTAAGAATAAATAGCTTTTTATAACTATCACTATTAATGACATTTATCTCAAAATCCTTTGTCTATTTTCAACTAGCAAATTATGCTAACACAACCGAGTTGAAAGTTCCGAAAGCAGTTTCTACATATTTGGGTGCATCCCAAGCATTTTCCCACACTTCACCGTTGATAAGGAAACGATATTGGTACTCTTTGCCTGCTTCGAGTTCAAGTGTTGTGATGAAAGAACCGTCTTTTTGTTTTTTCAATTCGATTCCGTCAACAATGTTCCAATTATTAAATTCACCGACCACTGACACTGACATAGCTGTTTGAACAGCCTCTTTAGGCAAGGTGAAAGTTACTTTTGTTTTAGAAGTCGCTTGATTTTCTACTTTTTTAGGCACTTTTTTTTCTTCTACTTCTACTTCTGTACTTGCAACAGTTTTCGCCGCTGCTTTCTTAGGGGCTTTCGCCGCTGTTGGTGCAGTTGTTTCTGATTTGGGTGCTGCTGTTTTTTTAGTAGCCATTTTTGTTTAAAAATTAATTGATTAAAAAATTCTGTTTATAAATAAAGTGTTGATTTTGAAGATTTATTGAAGATACAAACAACTGATTTGGTGGTATCTCGTATGGCGTATTTGATGCCTAAAACTTAAAAAGTCAAGCTCTTGGCATTAATGCCCATTTTTTATAACGTAATAAAGACTGAGATAGTGTACTTTGGACACTCTATTTTTTTAATTAATTTTACTAATAATACTATTTGACAAAATTTTATATGGTGTTTTAAAAACTAATAATTTCATAATTTATTAATTATCAATGTTTTATTAAGTAACAAAATTTTCTAACTTTTTCTTAACACCCTTTATTTGATGTACGCTTTTTTTTGAGAAAAAGTTACAAAATAAAATTTTGCTCAAAGTTTTTCTTTGTTCATCATAAAATTATTAAAATTAGGAGACCCATACTGAGGGGGTGAGAAATTTGCTATTTCCTGAAAAAACAAAAGGCAAAACGCGATAATACGTTTTGCCTTTTTAATAACTTTTTTCACAATTATGCGCCCAAATAATGCTTCAAAAGCTTACTCTTAGAAGCTGAACGCAATTTATTGATGGCTTTATCTTTAATTTGACGGACACGCTCACGTGTTAAGCCAAATTTGTCACCGATGTCTTCCAAACTCATTGGATGTTCAACACCGATACCAAAATAAAGGCGAATGACATCACTTTGCCGGTCTGTTAAGGTGCCGAGCGAACGTTCAATTTCGCGGCTTAGTGATTCTCTGTATTCAAGATGCGTGTCCGTGCCAGGAGTCGTACTATTTTCAAGGACATCAAGAAGCGAATTATCTTCACCCTCCACGAAAGGTGCATCCATAGATACATGCCGTGCAGCCACGCCGAGTGTCGTTTCGACTTCATCCGTCGTTATTTCGAGCACCAAAGCTAATTCATCAGGCGTTGGTTCACGCTCATATTCTTGCTCTAATTCAGAGAAAGCTTTATTGATTTTGTTAAGCGAACCAACTTTGTTCAATGGCAGACGTACAATACGTGACTGTTCAGCTAAAGCCTGTAAGATAGATTGACGAATCCACCAGACGGCGTAAGAAATGAATTTGAAACCGCGTGTTTCATCAAATCTTTGTGCCGCTTTAATCAAACCCAAATTCCCCTCATTGATGAGGTCGGAAAGGGATAGACCTTGATTCTGATATTGTTTAGCTACTGAAACGACGAAGCGAAGATTAGCTTTGGTCAATTTTTCAAGAGCGATTTGGTCGCCTTGTTTGATACGTTTTGCTAAATCGACTTCTTCTTCGGGTGTTAGGAGGTCCACTTTACCAATCTCCTGTAAGTATTTTTCGAGCGATTGGCTCTCACGATTGGTAATAGACTTTGTAATTTTGAGTTGTCTCATGCCTGAGCAAAGGATTTATTTTTATTATGCCAATAATGAATGTTCGTTTATAGTTGATGTTCTTGTCTGTTTATTAATGTTTTGCAAAAAAAATGTCATGGTAAGTGAAAGAAAAATATAGGTTTTATGTTCATTTTTTACTACTATAATTACTTTTTTGTCAAAAGTGGTGCAAAGGTATGCTTTTTTAGGCATATTGTCAACATAACTACAGTTCAAAAGACTATAAAATGACACATTCGTCACAAAATTTTATTTTGAAATGTTACAATAAAATAGGTCATTTTCCGAATAAAAATTCTTTTTTACTATTTATCGAAAAAAATAAACCTTTTATTTGTGGGAATCATTGAATTTATTTTTATTTCGCCGATATTACTGAAATTAGGTATTTTCAGCCTACAAACCCCCAATTTTATTTATTTGAACCGACTTGAAATAAGTCATTAACAATTACAATTATTATGGCTGTAAAAAGAGTGATGTTTAAGATGGAATTCATCTTTCGCGCTTCGCCGACTATTGTGTATCAATTTTTAACCACACCTGCTTGTTTAGTTCGTTGGTTTTGCGATGAAGTAGATATCAACGGCAATGTTTATACTTTTTATTGGGATGGCGACGAGCAAGTTGCGACCCTTGTAGAAGATTGGGAAGATGAGCTACTCCGTTTTGAATGGGAAGAAGCCCCTTCGCCTAATGAATATCTCGAAATGAATATTTCTAAATCAGGTATTACAGAAGAAACTGTTTTGAATATTACAGATTTTTGTGATGCCAATGATGTTAAAAATGCGCAAATGCTTTGGATGTCTCAAATTGCCCAAATGCGTGTCGCTACTGGTGGATAAACATGAGTCAATAGTCATTAAGTTATTTGGAAAAATATAACCATCAATGACTTAGTGGCTATTGACTAAATAGCTAACAAATTACAGCCCCGTATATCAGAGCTATCTAATCTACCCAATACCTCGAACGTGCCATCCGCATATACGCGTCCTAAATCATCGGTTGCTACAAAGCTACACGTATCTAAATTCCCTAAGTCTATGACATCGAGGACGCCTAACTGCCCATTTATAGTTGTTATACTGAGGGGGTCATTTATTTCACGAGTTAAAACACGCATCGTTGGTGTTGGGTCAAAAATGCCGTTTTTCTTTGAATATCCTTGAGAAAACAGTTCTGTCATGCCATATTCTGAATGAATATGAAGACAATTAAACCCTTTTTTCAAGACGTCATGTAATTCTGCACGTATCATTTCTTTTCGTCGTCCTTTCATGCCACCTGTTTCCATGACGATTAAATTCGGAAAATCTAAGGCGTGTTGTTCAATAAAATCCAATAATGCAAAAGTAACACCCATTAACAATGTAGGGATTTGTCGGTCACGACACCCCCTCAGTATATGGGCTAATTCAGCGTGATTGTGTAGGAAAAAACCGCTTTCGGTATGGCTTGACATCTTTATAAACTCCTCAACCATCGTAATCAATGACGAACCTGTCCGCTCTAAGTAAGAGGGTAGTAAACCTAAAACGCAATAATTCGCTACAGACCCATAATGTGCTTCAAAACCGATAATGGAAATGTCCTTATAAAACTTTAAATCGCGCACAAAATGTTGACTTGTTGTCGTACTTGTTGTGCCTGAACTTGTAAAAATGGTTTCAGCAGTTGCCCAATCACCTGTTTTGATTTCTTGATTTTTAAAAAATTGAATGGGCAAAAAAGGGATGTCGCGGATGGTCAAAACTTTTGAAAACTCTTTGCCCAATAGTGAACAATACTGACGGTAAAAGGCGTTATATTTGTATTGATAGTTGAAAACGGCGAGTGTCAAATCGTCAAATTCACTATTAGCAACGGTGTCGTTCACTTTATGGGTCTTTAATGACCGTATTTTTTTTTGTAAAACATCTCTCAAAACAATACATTTAACATTCGGACAATGAAAATAAAAATATTACTGTATCTGTTCTTTGCTGCCACTTTTGCGATGTGCATTCGCCCACCTGATTACCCCGTTGAGCCTCAAATAGAATTTGTGGGTATGACAAAAACAACGATGCGACAAGGTTTTGGCTCTGAAGACTCTGTTTACTATACCTTGTCCTTCACGGATGGTGATGGCGACCTTGGCGGTGTCAGTGGAAAAGACAGCCTAAATGTCTATATCACAGATAAACGCAATAACAAACCCGTTGAGCAAACCTTTCGCATACCCTTCGTGCCAGAAGCGGGTGCTAACAATGGCATCAGTGGTGAAATTCGCTTCTTAATGTTTACAACGTGCTGCTTGTCTCTCGAACCTTGCATTGCCACGCCTTCGCGCCCAACTGATACTTTGTCGTATGACATATATATCAAAGACCGCGCGGGGCACAAAAGTAATGTAGTTCAAACCAAACCCATCATTTTGCTTTGCAAGTAATCGCTACTCGGATACCCGAGTAGCGAATATCAATAGTTAACAAAACAGCGTTCAAAACTGCCATCATCATAGTAATCCACAATGGCATAGGCAGGGGGGAAATCTTGAAAAGAACCACGCCACCATGCGCCACAGACAGCCCCGTTACAATAGTAAGTGATGCCTAAATATTTGACTTCATCTTGCAAATGCACATGTCCGCTTAGACAAACACGGATATTTGGATAGTTTTTAAAGAGGGTTTTTAGCTTAAAAAAATCAGTGTGCATTTGATTGCGCTTTGTAATAAGGTCTCCATTGGGTTCAATATGACCATAAAATAAAGCAGAACACATGGCGAGAATAGGGACGTGGCTTGTTATGCAAATAAATCTATTTGGCGGACACGTTTTCAATTCATTTTCCAGCCATGCGTATTGCTCCATATCTACATAAGCTACATAACCACTCTCCGGATGCGGTTGTACAGAATCCAAAATGATGAATTTCCAACCCGCCCGTTCAAAACTGTAATACCGTTTTGGCAAGCCTAGTTCTTCAATAGCCCATTGTTTACCATAGAGTCTATCCGTCTGTAAACCATTATATTTGCTCATCCAGCCCCAAATATCGTGATTGCCGATGGTGTGAACGACAGGCAAAGCATTATCAGATTTTAAAATATTTTTATAAACTGTCCATTGTGCTTTGGTCTCCTCTTTTGTTTTATCCAATGCGTCCATAATACTATCGCCACCATTGAGAACAAAATCCGCTCGTGGGTTGAGCGAATTGGCACTCCTGAAGGCACGCGCCATGCCTTCTTCCGCAATTTTATCGGGCTTCACGTGAATATCGGTGAGGTGAGCGATTCGCAAAGCATGCTTTCGAGGTGTTTGATTTAAATCGGTTTTTACTGAGGGGGTATTTGCAGATATAGTCGTTGTTACCAAACCAGTTGTGGCAGTAGACAATAAAGAATGAGCAATGAAATCTCGACGTTTCATATATAATAGGTCTTTGATTTTAATCTGAAAAAGTAGGTCGTAACGCAATAAAGAACGCTAAGAAAGATAAAATAGTCCAAAACGTTATGCCTAATTTTTATCTCATTCATTCAGGACTCATAAAAAAGGCTCTCATCTCATGTCCTTGATTTGATTTTTAAGAATGACTGTAAAGTTCGCAAAAATAAAAAGTCTCGCCACCATGCAGCGAGACTTTTTATTTTTCTTTTCTCTCCTCATTAAGACACTATTGGTTATGAATACACAGGCAATCCGATATGGATGGGCAAACAACATCTGTTATTGGCGGGTCAGCCCGAAAGACCTGTTCTCGATGATGATAATTATGGTGTGGATTGGAGCGTATCGGGTTATGATGGTTTGCATAAACCGACTTTGACATTGCGCTATCTGTTTACAGGCACAGCACATACAGAAGTCCGCAGTTATGAAACATTCAGCTACGATAATGGTTCGAGATTGACAAATGCCAAACACATGTACACCCTCAATGGTGTAGGCGTATCCGTTCCGACATTCACACTATCGAACCTCAATTACAATTACAAAGACCAATTGACCCGTCGTAATATCGCCAATGTTGCAGGTAAATATCTGCA
>JAYTUQ010000301.1:0-5314 GCA_043744455.1 Saprospiraceae bacterium
AAGATTATGAATCCGAAGAAAAACTCAAAGAAGCCGTCGAAACTATCATTAAAAAATTCGATTCAAAATACACGATTACTTTCTATTGAATACTTAAAAGCTGAGCGGTAATTGATTTGAATGACCGAATCGAGGATGTTGCGGGTTTGAAATGTAAAATTATTGTACTTCGCAAACTCGTAACCGATGCCATAAATAAATTTCCAACTGCCCAAACGTGTTGAGCGTTCCGCACGTAATTTATTTTCAATTTCTTGCGATTTATAGTCGAAAATGCGGGCAAATCGCTCGTCATTGTTTGGATATTTATAGGCTTCGTTGTTCAACATATTGCGGCTGGCGACGAAAGTCCAAAAGCCATTTTTATCAAAATTTTTCCAAACAACGCCAGTTGTATAAGTCCATTGTGGACTGATAGGCAATTGGTCGAGTATGTAAGCGTTGTTTTCGTTCTTGCGCAACGTCGTGTCTAGTTTGAATTGGTCGAGTGCGCCGAGACTCAAAATGGTAATTTCGTTTTTGTCATTGGGTTTGATTTTTAACTTCAGTTGATAGTCGTTGTAAGTCGGTAAAAACGGCAAACCAATGAGTTTAAACAAGCCTTGCAAGACAGAACGCCTTGCCGAAAACAGTAAAGTTGTCTTTTTACTGAGGGGTCCCTCTGCTGTCAAACCATAGTCGCTTGTGCCTGCCGTAGCGGTGTAACGCCACTTGTCAGCCGCCCCTTCGCGGAGTTTGAAGTTAAAAACAGAACTCAAAGCATTGGCACGATTGGCTGGAAAAGCACCGCTAAAAAAATCCACTTCCTTCAAAAAAGTCACATTTAGGATACCTACAGGGCCACCTGATGCACCTTGCGTGGCAAAATGGTTGATGTTGGGCGTTTCGATGTCGTCAATATAAAACCGATTTTCATTGGGCGCGCCACCCCTGATAATCAAGTCATTGCGAAACGCGGCTGTTGAGGTAACGCCTGGAAGAGACTGAATGACCTTAGAAATATCGCGGTTTCCACCTGGATTTCTTGCAATTTCGGTTACGCCAATCGTTCGCAGACTAACGGGGCTTTCCTCTGTTTTTCGGAATGGCGATGCTTTGACGACGACTTCTTCTAGCCCTGCCGTACTATTTTCCAATTGGAAATCTAAGACCGTTGGTTTATTGTTCAGAACTTGAATTTCAAAGACCTCAATATCTTTAAAACCGACAAAAGTGACTTTAATTGCGTATAATTTCGCATCCAAACCTGTGATTTCAAACAATCCGTTTTCGTCACTTTGTGCGCCTTTTGTTGTGTTTATAACTTGAATAGTAGCAAAAGGCAAAGGTTCATTGGTCAAGGCATTGGTAATTTTTCCTTTAATCACACCTGTTTGTGCTGTTATACTGAGGGGTAGGCTGAAAGCGAAAAAGAGAAAAAGAATAACTGTGCTGGGTAATTTCATGACTAAATTATTGTGTATTAAAATCGTACTTTTCCAAAATAGCGTCCAAATCTATTGTTTTTTCGTTGCCTATGATATTACGATGAAAGGTTTCCAATTTCTCTAAAATACGCGTTAATTCAGTTTTTTCTGCTTCAGTTAGATTAGCAGTAACAATTTTAGCTGCCTTTGACATTGCTGAAAATGCTAATATAACTACGCTGCGACCTTCATGGGTTAATTCGACTATCTGACTCCGTCCGTCCGTTGTATTGTCGGATTGTTTAACCCAATTTTTTTGTATTAAACGTTGAATCATCGCCATACCAGTCGTTTTTTCTTGAACTTGTTCATCGATGAGTGCTGTCTTTGTCATAGGAGCATGCAAAAGCGTAGCGAGATAGGTAAATTCACCCAGAGATTGTAAAGGTGTAGTTGCCAAAGCCTTTTTAGAATAATTTTTTGCGTAGCGATACATCATACCAATAAGGGCACCGATACCTCCTTTTCTTGAAATCCCGCCTGAGCGATTAGGGGTTAATAATACAGCGTGGGATGAATCAATGGATGCTTCAATGCTCAAAGTGACATTAGAAGCATCCCTTAAAATCCATTGCGCGAAGTTGTTTATGTTTACTGGTTGGCTATTAGAAACCGTTGCTTCATAAATAGATAATTTATCTATAAGCTCTTTTATAAATTGATATTTCAGGCTTTCATTCATTTAGTCTAATTTTGGTATAAAATTATTAATATAATACAAAACTAGTCCAATATTGTTGTAATTTTTTTTTTATTTTTTACAATTAAAATGTCCTTACAACTTTCTACTTTTGAGAAAAATTCTGAGAGAAATGGACATTCAACTGATTTCTGATATCAAAGACCTACTCATGGAAGAAGGCATGGCAATTCTGCCAGGCTTGGGTGGGTTCACAAGTACTTATAAACCTGCTGTAACGGACGGCTTTATGGGCGTTTTGCACCCGCCATCTTATCACATAGCGTTTGACCCCAACTTACAAGTCAATGATGGTAAACTGGTTGAGTATATTCGTGAAAAATATCATGTCAGCAGCACAGCCGCGCAGGAAGTGATTGATACTTTTGTGAAAGAAACCAAAAGTCAATTTGACAATAAAGAAATTGTCATTTTGCCAGAGATTGGTCGTTTATATGTTGATTTTACCCAAAAAATACAGTTTTTGCCTGAGGCAACAAATTTTAATGTCGATGCTTTTGGGCTCTCTACTATTAGTTTTTCGCCTATTTCAAGAAAAGTATCAGAAGCTGTAAAACCTGTTTCAGTAGAATCTATTTCTGGTGAAAAAGCACCGCAACCAGAGCCTTTGGTGGCTGCCATTCCCCCTTTGAAAGAAAAAATAGAAATGGCTTTTTTAACGCCTATGGACGATGTGCCGCCACCTACGATTATTAATAAACTTAAGGAACCCAGTTGGTTGCCTAATAACTGGCGGGACTATGCCCCAGCTTTGGTTGTAGGCTTTATCACGCTTATAGCCATTATTCTTTGGATGAATTTTGGAAACAACGCTCATACTGAGGGGGGGGGTACTTTAGAAAATGAGAATCCAAAAGTGAACGTCAGTCCACGAAATAGTGCGGGTACCGCTGCTAATACAACCGTTATACCAAATGGAGGTGCGCCACAATCGCCTAATTTGCCACCTCAAAATACCTTAGATTCTCCAGCGATTGGTAATGATCAATTTTTTAATGATAAGAATAAAGATATAAGAACAGCGACAAAACCGCCCATTACACAACTAAAAGCCTCAAACAATGCCATCATTATTATTGGCGGTTTTGCGAATAAATCTAATATAATAAGACTCAAAAAGTGGATTTTGGAGCAAGGTTATGGTGTCTATGAAAAGAAAAAATCAAATGGTTTGACCGAGATAGGTTGTGAAGTGGGCTACGAAACTAAAGAAGAGCTGAATCGCATTGTTAAAAAAGTAAAAGCCCGTTATGGCAATGAAATTGAAGTTTTCAAGAAATGAGTTTGAATTTTTAAAAATACTGTAACTATTTGACTTTGAAGTAGTTATAAAAATACAGGCAAATTTAATTTCGTTAAACAGCTTAAATGTTTAAACAAAAGGACCTTTTTTTGCATTCTTTTGGAGCGTATTTGTCAGAAGGGCATTGAGATATACACATTGGCTCAATTGAGTTTTTTAAAAAGAACAACCAAGAGCCATAATTTCAACATTATGCTATAATATAGACATATCCTTTATTGGCTACCGATATAATGTATCACCTGAGACTATTTTAATACAATTTTTTAAAATTGTATTAAAAAGTAATTTAAAAAAAAGTAAACCATTCCGTTTGTGCCTTATCCTAAATCATTATTTTTGGGATTATATTAATTTATTACGGACTTTATTGATAATGTTTTTCATTATAGAAACTAAACGGGAAATTACAATTCTTACAAGATGAACTCGATTACTAACCAAAATACGTTTATTCCCCCCCCTCAGTCTCAACCCGATGTCAAGATATCTAAAACGCTGACTTTAGAATTGACGACCCCCGTTGACGACCGACGTCCTATTTATATTGTTGGAAATTTCAATGATTGGACAGTTGATGAATCCCGTTTTGAGATGCGGCGCATCTCAAAAGGACGTTTTGTATTTACTTTTCCAAAGAATATGACTTTTACACAACCTGTATACTATAAATATGTGCGAGGTGGGTGGGAAAATAAAGAACTGGATGCTTTTGGCAATTCCACAGAAAATCGAGTTTTAAAATATCTGCATGGCTTTGTTAGCGACTTTGTGCCACGTTGGGCAAATTATGGGTTGACTTTCAATCCTGCTTTTATGCCCAAAATTGAGGTCGTTGATGCCGCTTTTTTTATGCCTCAATTGAAAAAAACAAGACGGGTTGTGGCACTTTTGCCCTATGATTATCATGTACAACCTGAAAAACGTTATCCTGTACTTTATTTACATGATGCACAAAACCTGTTTGACGATAAAGCCCCATTTGGCAACTGGGGTATTGATAAAAAATTAGCCATACTTGCTGAAAAAGGGATGGGTGATATCATTATTATTGCCATTGACCACGGCGGTGCGGAACGTGTTGGTGAGTTTTTACCGCCTGTGAATAACCGCAAATTAGGTAAATCTACAGGACGCAAATACATCCGTTTTATCGTAGAAACCTTAAAAAAACATATTGATGGGCAGTTTCGGACGCTACCTGATAGGCTCCATACAGGTATCGGAGGTAGTTCGATGGGTGGTTTAATCACGATTTATGCGGCTCTGATGTACCCCTCAGTATTTGGGCGTTTGATGATTTTTTCACCATCGTTATGGGCAATGCAGAATGTGCCGTTCAATACAATTCATTTTTTGCAACCTAATCCGACAAAGATTTATGCATACGCTGGGGGCATGGAAGGGTCGAACATGTTACCGAATATTGAACATTTTCAACAGAGCCTCAAAGACCAAGGCTTTGATGAGACCAAAGTTCAATTTAAAAAATCTATTGATCCCCATGGTTTGCACAATGAAAGGCGGTGGGGCGAAGAGTTTCCAAAAGCTGTCGAATGGTTGTTTTTTTCTTAAAAAAATTACCGCTCATCATTGTACTTTAAAACCATATTCCTGTAAGTCATGAAGGGGAGTGTTTCATTGCTTTGAATGAGGTTCGTTTCAAAAATATTCGTTGACAGTTGTTTATTGATATTTTATTTTTAAATTTGTCCAAAATAAACATATATTTTTCAATACAACAGTCATTAACTTGACTTTGTTAAATTAGGAATAAAACGAATATTTCTAATTCATGATGAATTTATTTTATATTTAGATTGAGTTGCTTTAGCCCTTTTAAAT
>JAYTUQ010000302.1:0-1378 GCA_043744455.1 Saprospiraceae bacterium
AGGGCACTTCCAAAAATACTCTTTCTGGGTTCCTTTTTTCAGTTATCTTGATATTTTTATGTTTCAAGTTTTTTTTGTCTCATTTTTTGTTCATTTTCATTTTTTTTGCCTTATTTTGGCAGATGCTTCAGTCTTTTAGTGGCTCTTTTCGCATTAAACTGCGGTTTGGGCAGACTTCTCCCCGAACATATTTATTTTCAGCTGCACCGCTCGGCAAATGTTATACACTAAATTTGTAATTCCGATGACCACCTTCGCTCTTTCCTTTCCGATACACCTCATTTCTGCTCCGTTCATGCTGTTTTCAATGAATCCAAAAATATGCTCAACTCTCGCTCGAAACTTTGATTTGCCTCGATTACTCTCCTTTTGCTCTTCACTTAACGGCGCATTTTTGTAACCTTTTTCGTGAATTAAATTCGTCATTTTCGCTTTTTCGATCGTCGCTTCCTGTCCCACATACGCCGCGTCTGCATACAAATTTTGCCCCTCGTCTTTTTCTGTCAGCAAACTTTCTAACGTCTGCGAATCGTGAACATTCGCCCCTGTCACCGTGTAATCATCTATCAATTTGCTCTTCAAATCCGCTTTTATGTGGTTTTTATATCCGTAATGATTGATGTTGTTTTTCTTCGTCCATCGCGCATCCGTGTCTTTTTGCGAGAGCTTTTTTTTCTGCCTTTCCTCTTCCCACTCTGCCGGAATCTTCCCTTCTTTAATAGTTTTGTTCTCTTCCCGACTATTTCTTTGGCGCGGAACTTCATGAAAACTCGCGTCCACCATCTTTCCTTCTCCGATGATTAACTGCTCTTTTTCCAACTCCGCGTAAAAACATGCGAACAATTTGCGCTCGTTATCATCTGCTTTCAACTTCTCCTTAAACGTCCAAATCGTGTTTCGGTCCGGCACTTTATGGCTTAATTCCAATCCCACAAAACGCCGAAAGGTGAGCCGGTCCGTCAACTGAAATTCGGTCTGTTCATCTGACAAATTATACAGCCGCTGCAAAATTAGAATCTTAAACATCAAAACATAATCGAAAGGTTTCGCTCCCGCCAAACTTTTGCGGTCAAGTTTTTCGTAAATTCCGTTGAGCGTTGCTCGAAATATCTCAAAATCAATTCGCTGACTCAATTTCTCTAATGGGTCTCTCAACCGACTAAGTTTTTCCAACTGCTCCAACTCATCGAATAAACCACGTTCAGATTGCTTTTTATTTGACATAATGTCTATATTATACAATAAGTTAGCTGTCCCGTAACCCCTTCCTCTGACAATTTCTAAACTGTTTTTTGCCTCATCTTGAAATCTCTCCACTTGCTTTCATTCGCTCTTGCGATTTTCAGCTATAATAAAACCTTAATTTTTGGAAGTGCCC
>JAYTUQ010000303.1:0-20544 GCA_043744455.1 Saprospiraceae bacterium
CATTGGAACAGGTGTTACGTGTCCGTCATCAAACACGGCGACATCAACAGGTATTACCTTTTCGGTTAATCCAATTGCCACCCCCTCAGTATCCATTGCTGTAACAGGTGGTACAAACCCAACTTGTGCGGGAACAAGCGTTACGTTTACAGCCACGCCCACTAATGGCGGTACAAATCCAACATATCAATGGAAAAAAGATGGTAACAATGTCGGTACAGGCGGTACAACTTACACGGATGTGGGTACAACAGGCGGCGTTATAATGTGTGTAATGACCATAGGAACGGGTGTTATGTGTCCGTCATCAAACACGGCGACATCAACAGGTATTACCTTTTCGGTTAATCCAATTGTTAGCCCCTCAGTATCCATTGCTGTAACAGGTGGTACAAACCCAACTTGCGCAGGAACAAGCGTCACGTTTACAGCCACACCCACTAACGAAGGTAAAAACCCAACTTATCAATGGAAAAAAGGCGGTAACAACGTCGGTACAGGCGGTACAACTTACACGGATGCGGGTACAACAGGCGGCACAGTTACTTGCGATATGACGATTGGAACAGGTATTTCGTGTCCTTCATCAAAAACGGTTACGTCAACAGGTATTACCTTTTCGGTTAATCCAATTGCCACCCCCTCAGTATCCATTGCCGTAACAGGTGGTACAAACCCAACTTGTTCAGGTTCAAGCGTCACGTTTACAGCCACACCCACTAATGGTGGTACAAATCCAACATATCAATGGAAAAAAGGCGGTAACAACGTCGGTACAGGCGGTACAACTTACACGGATGCCGGTACTACAGGCGGCTCAGTTACTTGCGATATGACGATTGGAATAGGTGTTACGTGTCCTTCATCAAACACGGCGACATCAACAGGCATTACCTTAACGGTTAATCCAATTGCCACCCCCTCAGTATCCATTGCTGTAACAGGTGGTACAAACCCAACTTGTGCGGGAACAAGCGTCACGTTTACAGCCACGCCCACTAATGGCGGCACAAATCCAACATATCAATGGAAAAAAGGCGGTAACAACGTCGGTACTGGCGGTACAACTTACACGGATGCCGGTACAACAGGCGGCGTTATAACGTGTGTGATGACTATAGGAACGGGTATTATGTGTCCTTCATCAAACACGGCTACGTCAACAGGTATTACCTTAAGCATTAGTACCATCACTCTGGCTACGCCATCAATCACGAATGTCACTTGTAACAACGGTAATAACGGTAGAGTAATCATTTCCGCTTCTGGCGGAGCAGGAGCGATTTCATACGCTATTTTACCCAATATTGGTACGCAAAGTCCCACAGGAACATTCAATAATTTGACAGCACAGGTTTATACTTTTACCGCTACGGATGTCGCTGGATGTAGCAGTACAACAACAGCAAACGTCACACAGCCGCCAGCTATTGTTATTACACCCACCATCTCAAATGTCAGATGTTTCGGAGAAGGTAGTGGTACTATTACCGTTTCTGTTTCTGGCGGTGTGGGTGCAGTTAGTTATACCATTTCTCCGAATCCGAATCCCAAAAATCCATCAAGCCCATATTATGGCTTAATGGCGGGAACTTATGTCTTTACCGCAACGGATGCGAATGGTTGTACAAATACTCAAACAGCCATCGTCACACAACCACAGGCGATAGTGCTTAGCAGACCAATTGTGACAAATGCCACTTGTTTTGGACAAAGCAATGGTAAAATTGTCGTATCTGCTACAGGTGGAGTCGGTGCAATGGCACTTGGTATCGAACCCAACAATGGTGTCCAGAGTCCAATAGGCACATTTAGCGGATTAGCACCTCAGTCATACATGGTGATAGCAACCGATGCCAATAATTGTAGTGTTGAGACTTTCGCCTTCGTTTCAGCGGGTTCGTGTGATGCGTCTGAGGCTTCTATTTTAGCATCAAAACTGATAACATCAAAATCTGGTATCGAAGAGATGACAGTATATCCCAATCCAGTCACAGGCATTTTGAATATTCAAATCAAAACTGAGACTGATGGCAAAGGACAAATTGTCATTTTAGACATTACAGGAAAACAAATGTTGTCTAAAAACCAAACATTTGAAAAAGGTATAAATTATGCTTCATTGGATGTCAGTTTATTAACTCAGGGCGTTTATTTGATACAGTATATCGATGCCTTACAAAATAAACTCTCTTTAAGAGTAGTTAAAAACTAAATTTTGTTGTTAATAACAAGTAAAAACAAAAGCCGTTCTGATGTATTTTCAGAGCGGCTTTTATTTTTAAATAGATTGTTAAAATATTATAGTTCAAAGTAACCCCCTCAGTATATCGCACTAAAAAAGGTGTGAAAGTCTAAATGATCTTCACACCTTTTTATTATTATATAAATGATTTTTATTTTTTATAAAACTCGCAATATCAATATTTAGCAATATAAAATATTAAAACGGAATATCTTCACCATTTACATTTTGCGTTTGAATCGGATTAGGCGCAATAAGGGCGACAGGATTTGTCGGCATGTCATCATCATTCATACGGGATGATAAACGAATGATATTCGCTTGAGGGCTATTGGCATTAGCCGCAGCATTTGCCAAATTATTGAATCCAAAATCATCAGGATCCGCAAATTTTGAGAATTCACCAACGAAACGCAAATTCACCTCGCCCAAAGCTCCGTTACGATGTTTAGATACGATGATAGAAGCCATGCCTTTTGTCGAATTACCGTTTTCATCTTCCATAATTTGATAATATTCAGGACGATAGATAAACGAAACAATATCCGCATCTTGCTCAATCGCACCCGATTCACGTAAATCAGAAAGCTGAGGTTTTTTAGAACCACCACGCGTTTCAACCGCACGACTCAACTGTGACAAGGCAATAACAGGCACGTTTAATTCCTTTGCTAAACCTTTCAAAGCACGTGAAATAGCTGAAATTTCTTGCTCACGATTACCGCCACGATGCCCGTCAGTACCACCCGTCATCAATTGCAAATAGTCAATAATAATCAACTGAATATCGTGTTGTGCCTTCAAACGACGGCATTTTGCCCGCAATTCAAATACATTAATGCCTGGTGTATCGTCAATAAAAATCGGTGCTTTCGACATTTTTTCAATTGCTGTATGCAATTGTTGCCATTCATGTGCCTCCAATTGTCCTGTCCGCAATTTGCTACTGCCCACTTCCGATTCCATCGAAACGAGGCGTTGTACCAATTGCAAATTCGACATTTCAAGAGAGAACAAAGCGACACCTTTACCGAATTCCATAGCCGCATTGCGCGCCAATGACAACGTAAAAGCTGTTTTACCCATAGACGGACGTGCTGCCACAATGACCAAATCCGAAGGCTGCCAACCCGAAGTCAAGCGGTCTAATTCCGTAAAACCAGTTGGAACACCCGTCAAACCATCTTTTTTCTGCGACAACAACTCAATTTGCTTCAATAATTTACCTGCAAGGGTATTCATGCCCTCAAAACTACGAGACAAATTGGTTTCAGTGATTGAAAAAAGGCTTTGTTCAGCTTTATCAAGTAGGTCAAAAACGTCTGTTGAGTCCTCGTAAGCATCACGTATGATATTGGTTGAAACCTTTATGAGTTCACGTTGAATGTGTTTTTGAGCAATAATACGTGCATGATACTCGATATTTGCCGCAGAACCTACGCGATTTGTCAATTCTACGAGGTGATACGACCCTCCTATCGTTTCAATCGCACCCATTTTCCGCAACTCTTCCGTTACGGTCAACAAGTCAATTGGTTTTGACCCTCTAAAAAGCTCTGTTATGGCTTTATAGATGGCTTGATGCGCCTCCGTATAGAAACTTTCGGGACGCAAAATATCCATAACGGCAGGTAAGCCATCTTTGTCGAGCATCAAAGCACCCAAAACGGCTTCTTCGAGCTGCAAGGCTTGGGGCTGCACCTTTCCGAACACAAACGAGCTGAGGTCGTTCGTGCGGTTGCGGTCATTTCCGCCAAAGCCACCAGTGATTTTGTCGAATCGCTGTTGTTTTTGATCTTTGCTTCTATAATCTTCCATTCTGTTAAATTCCCTAAAATCGGGCCTATTGATTGAATCGAGCGTCTCTGCTAATTTCTCGTTCAAAGTTACAAGAATTTGTTTAATCTCAAAGCGTGTTTGCTATTTTTTGTTTCAACAAAGTTACTATTTTTTACCTTTCTACTAAAATTAAGTTATACAACCCTCCTGTTGACAACCTTAGAATCTGTTAGTAACCTTGTGGATAAACTTTTTGAATTTTGTTGACAAGTTTATCTCATATTTTTAATACACTGAAAACCAATTTCTTGCACAAATTTACAACACAATACTGAGGGGTTGAAAAAAAGTTATCTACGTGTAGTTTATCACCTTTTTCCCTATCAATTATTGCCATTTGCAAGACTTATACACACTGTTTCACCACTAAATGAGCTAACTTTGTGTTTTTTTCTAACCAAATAAAATTTTTTAAGTCATGTCTCAAACGACAATACAGTATAAGCCAAACAACAAAATCCGCATCGTTACGGCTGCATCGCTTTTTGATGGACACGATGCCGCTATAAATATCATGCGGCGCATCATGCAATCTTCTGGTGCAGAAATCATCCATTTAGGGCATAATCGCAGCGTTGAAGAAATTGTCTCCACGGCTATTCAAGAAGATGTGCAAGGCATTGCCATCACAAGTTATCAAGGCGGTCACATCGAATTTTTTAAATATGCCTACGATTTATTGAAAGAACGGGGTGCTAACCACATTAAAATTTTTGGCGGTGGCGGCGGCACTATTTTGCCCGATGAAATTGCAGAACTTCAAAACTACGGCATAACGCGTCTTTATTCACCTGATGATGGGCGCAAAATGGGTTTGCAAGGCATGATTAATGATGTTTTAGAAAAATGTGATTTCCCGTTAGGGCAAAATATCAATGGTGAAATAAAAAAAATATCTGCCAACAACCCCCTCAGTATTGCGCGACTCATTTCAGCTGCCGAAAATTTTCCAGAACAAAATCAGGCTTGGCTTGCTGAACTCAAAACGCAAAATGCAAAACGCAAAAACCCCATTGTCGGCATTACAGGTACAGGCGGTGCGGGTAAATCAAGCCTTGTTGATGAATTGGTCCGTCGTTTTTTGATGGATTTTCCGACAAAAAAAATTGCCATCGTTTCGGTTGACCCTTCAAAACGCAAAACAGGCGGCGCACTTTTGGGCGATAGAATCCGCATGAATGCTATCAATAATGGCCAGGTGTTTATGCGATCTTTGGCTACGCGTCAATCGAATTTAGCTTTGTCTAAATATGTGCAATCAGCGGTAGATATTTTGCGCTCGCGTCCCGATTCGTCGGGAAGGGGGGCAAATTTTGACCTTATTATCCTTGAAACGTCAGGTATTGGGCAATCTGATACTGAAATTGTTGACCACTCTGATGTTTCACTATACGTTATGACACCTGAATACGGCGCAGCAACACAGTTGGAAAAAATTGATATGCTCGATTTCGCGGACCTTATTGCCATCAATAAATTTGACAAACGAGGCGCACTCGATGCTTTGCGCGATGTCAAAAAACAATATCAACGCAACCACAATCTTTGGGAAACGGCACCCGACGATATGCCTGTCTTTGGTACCATGGCTTCGCAATTCAATGATGTAGGTATGAATGATTTGTATATCAAGCTGTTATCTATTATTGAAGAAAAAACAGGTGTTATTTTTAACCAGCAACTTTCCAAAAGTTCCAAACTTTTGGAAAGTTTTATTACGGAAAAAACTTTCATCATTCCGCCTAATCGTACCCGTTATTTGTCTGAAATTTCAGAAAACAATAGGCAGTACGACACATGGGTTGATAAGCAAGTGCACATTGCACGTCAATTGTTTTCCATAAAAAATACGATAGAAAGCCTTGAAAATCAAAAGTTTATAAATCCAATAGATATTACTGAGGGGTTAAAAAAACTATATGAAGAAGTAGAATTGCAACTCGATGGACAATGCAAAAAACTGTTAGACAATTGGGAAAATAAAAAAGCAGCATACCAAGCAGATGAATTTATCTATCAAGTTCGTGGAAAAGATATCCGTGTTCCTGCTTATCGCAAAACGCTATCGGGTAATAAAATTCCGCGTGTCATTTTGCCTAAATTCAAGGATTGGGGTGAAATATTAAAATGGGTGTTGCAAGAAAATGTGCCAGGCGAATTTCCTTATACCGCAGGAGTTTTTCCTTTTAAAAGAGAAGGCGAAGACCCGACGCGGATGTTTGCCGGCGAAGGCAACCCCGAACGGACTAACCGCCGATTTCACTACGTTTCTAAGGGTTTACCCGCCAAAAGGCTGTCAACTGCCTTCGATTCGGTCACATTATATGGTGAAGACCCTGATGCGCGACCAGATATTTATGGCAAAGTCGGCAATTCAGGCGTCAACGTTTGTTGTCTCGACGATGCCAAAAAACTATATTCAGGCTTCGATTTGACGAACTCGAAAACGTCGGTTTCTATGACGATAAATGGTCCTGCCGCTATCATTTGCGCATTTTTTATGAATGCCGCGATTGATCAAGAATGTGAAAAATACATCACTGAAAATAACTTACAGCATCTTGTTGCAAGAGACGGCGAAGTTTCAAACTTCGCCGTCTCTAATACCCCCCCTCAGTATTTAGGCAATTTACCCGAAGGAAACGACGGTTTAGGTTTGATGCTTTTGGGTCTAACGGGAGATGAAGTATTACCACCCGATATTTATAACCAATTGAAAAACAAAGCATTAGCTTCCGTTCGCGGTACAGTTCAAGCCGATATTTTGAAAGAAGACCAAGCGCAAAATACCTGTATTTTTTCAACAGAATTTTCTTTGAAACTCATGGGCGATGTGCAGGAATATTTTATCGAAAACAAAATCCGCAACTTTTACAGCGTTTCCATTTCAGGTTATCACATCGCCGAAGCAGGGGCAAATCCGATTTCGCAATTGGCATTTACGCTCTCAAATGGCTTTACTTTTGTGGAATATTACGTCAGTCGCGGCATGAATATTGACGATTTTGCGCCCAATTTGTCGTTCTTTTTTTCCAATGGCGTTGATCCAGAATATGCTGTCATCGGACGTGTAGCACGTCGTATTTGGGCAAAAGCTATGAAGTTGAAATATGGCGCAAATGAACGCAGCCAACAGCTCAAATACCATATCCAAACCTCGGGTCGTTCACTCCATGCACAAGAGATTGCGTTCAATGACATTCGGACAACATTGCAAGCCTTATACGCTATTTATGACAACTGTAACTCATTGCATACCAATGCTTATGACGAAGCGATAACCACACCAACCGAAGAGTCCGTTCGTCGGGCTATGGCAATTCAGATGATTATCAATCATGAATTGGGCCTGTCAAAAAACGAAAATCCACTTCAAGGTGCATTCATTATTGAGGAACTAACAGACTTAGTAGAAGAAGCCGTTTTGTTGGAATTCGACCGCATAACAGAGCGTGGTGGTGTTTTGGGTGCCATGGAAACGATGTACCAACGCAGCAAAATCCAAGAGGAAAGTATGCACTACGAAATGTTGAAACACACAGGTGAATTGCCGATTATTGGGGTCAATACCTTCCTAAATACTGAGGGGTCTCCAACGGTCTTACCAAAGGAGGTGATTCGTTCAACAGTTGAAGAAAAGCAAGCCCAAATCGCGACAAGAGACGCTTTGCAAGCCCGAAATCCAGAAAAATCAGCCGCTATGTTGCTCCGTTTACAACAAATTGCCTTGAAAAATGGCAATTTATTTGAAGAATTGATGGAAACGGTGAAATGGTGTACGTTGGGGCAGATTACACATGCTTTGTATGAGGTGGGGGGGCAGTATCGGCGGAATATGTAGAATTGAATGAGGTTTCCATTTTGAGTTGCCCCCTTTCGAGGGCAACTCTCATGTTTGCGGAGGCGGAGGGATTCGAACCCTCGGTACAGTTTCCCGTACGACTGTTTATCAGACAGTTGCCATAAGCCACTCATGCCACACCCGAAAGAAATAAGTTTTTTTCGGATGTATTTGGTAGCATTTGATTTATTTTTTTGAAACAAATCTGAAGAACAAAGGTAATTTTTTTTATATAAAAAATAAATTATCCGCGAATAGACTATTAAAAAAACAGTAGTTTTTAAAGGAAATCTCACATTATTCTCAAAAAACTTACCTTTGCAAAAAATGTGTTCATGAAAATAACTTCCATAGAGCTAAGGAATTATAAAAAATTCCTTCCAACACTGATAAAAAACTTTCATCCCGATTTAACGCTTTTGGTAGGTCAAAATGGTAGCGGTAAATCATCTATTCTTCAAATGATTGCGGCTGTTCTTGGTACAGCAACGCAAGAATTAAAAGCACCTTCGGAACTCAACTGGACAGGATTTAACTTTGATTTGATAAATTCTGGAAGAGCACCACTCCAAGCAAATTTGCGTTTTAGTTTTACACAGGCAGAAAGAACAGCCACTCGAAACCTTTATGATAGGTTAACCGAAAATCAAACCATACCTTTAGTGACTCGCCCTGGTAATAGTGCAATTGTAAACTTATCTTTAATTCATCAAGAAAATAAAATTAATGCAGGCAGTGCAAACCAATTATTTCAGTTTCGAGGTTACTCTTATGCCAAGAAAATATCTTATTATGACGGGGATAAAAGCCTATTTAACAATGTCGGGAAAGCATATTGGTACACAGAAGAAAGAAATACTTTGAGTTTTAATAAAGAAAATGGCGATCAACTAACAGAAGATAAATTGCGACAATTCTTAATTGGGATATATCTTTTTCACGATAGAAGATTGAGAGGGAATTGGGATTTAAGAGAAGACCAAAGAGACATTTTTGATGATTTACAGCGGTATTTTCAAGCCGTTTTCCCGAACCGTAGCTTTGTCGGCCCTGCTCCTCGGTCAAATGCAGCGGCTGCTTTTGAAACAAACTGGTTTTTACTTTCTGATGGGGTCAACCAATATGAAATATCTGAAATGTCAGCTGGTGAACGCGCTATTTTTCCGATATTGATAGATTTTGCAAACTGGAAAATCAATAACTCAATTATTCTTATTGATGAAATAGAACTTCATTTACATCCACCTCTTCAACAAGCTTTGCTCAATGCTTTGCCGTCTTTGGGCATTAACAATCAATTTATTATTTCAACTCATTCTGATTATATCGCTTCAATGGTGGATGAAGCTCAAATTATCCGACTATAATGAAAAACATACTTATTTTTTGTGAAGGAAAAGTAGATGGCTCACAAAGCCTTGACATTAAAATACTTTCAAAGCTACTATTAGGTATTGAACCCAAAACGATTATTCCTGTGGGTGGAAAAGGTAGTCTGTTTGCTTACATGGATGGCTATATAAAACGAGGGGGTGTTGTAAAACCTGATTTTGCATTTGGTTTAAGAGATAGAGATTTCGATTTCCCTATTCCATCTGAAATCAATATCATTAAATCTAAAAGTACGAACCCTCAAAAAGAGGGAGGTGTTCAAAAACGTGTTTTTGCAACATATAAGACGTGTATGGAAAACTATCTACTCGAACCACAGATTTTAACCACCTTTATCACCCAAAATCATAAAAAATTAAAAGAATTAGATGTTTCTGATGTCTCAAATTGGCTAAAAGAAAGTGCTTTTGCAATTCGATATTATACCGCTGCACGACATGCTTTGGGGAAAGTACAGATACCCATAGACATTGCTTCAACTTGGACAAAAGGAAGTGGTAATATTCCAACTAATCTTGGTCATGATTTTTGCCTTGCTGAATCTATAAAAATTATTGAAGCATATCGTCGTCCTTTAGAAAGTGTCACTATTGATGTTTTAAAAGTTGCGTTTTCTGCGTTTTCTACTATTTTTGATTCACAAGAACATTACGATTCGGAGGAATATCTTGTTTATTCAAACGGAAAAGATATTGTGAAATCTTTCAATAACGTTTTTAACGCCAAAACCAAACAATCTTTCCCAAATTGGGAAGATTATTACGATTTTGCAATTAAAGAGATTGATTTTAAACAGTTTGCAGACTTAAAAAAATTATTTGACATCATCGAACAAGCGAGCAAATCGGAATAGAGCAGCACTAATATTTCAATGAATTTCATTTTTTCAAAAAACAAAACCGAACTACTATGATAACAGCACACTTCTCCAACCTACCCCGCATCCTAACAGAAGCCATACACATAGCCCAATCAGAAATCCACATCGCCGTTTGTTGGTTTACCTTACCCGAAGTTTTTGATGCGCTCATTGCAAGACAACAAGCGGGTGTCAAGGTGCAATTTATCATCAATTTTGACCAACTCAATTTCAGTCCATCAGGTTTGCCGTTTGGCAGAATCATTAATATTGGCGCAAAAGGTTTTGGCTACGTCGGACAGGGTTTGTTGCACCATAAATACGTGGTGATTGACCGACAGCGCGTGTTGAGTGGCTCATTTAATTGGACACGCAGCCAACACAACGATTGCTTGACGGATGTGGTAAACCCCGCAGTATCTATCACTTTTTTGGACGAATGGCAACGCCTTCTGCAACAAAGCAAACCCTTAGAAACGTTGGATGCTCGACAAGCCAGACCCCTCAGTATCACACACCTTTTTCAACCTAATTTCTGGAATATCAATGATTTACGCCGCTACCTCATTCGTGGGGCAAATATTTGGTTGGCTCAAATGGATACTTCACATTCAGCGAAATGGGCGCGATGTCTCGGCAGTCAAACCTTGTTTTTGCCGATGGGTGATAAGATTTGTCGGCAAGCCGTCGCAGCAGTTGGTGAATGGCATCGCCAAACGTTGATGCAATTTGTAGATACATTAGAAGTTCCTCCGTATGGCGCAGCTTATGCACAAGCTAAGTTGTTTTGCCAACGTGTCCATGAGGGTAACATTATTTTAGCAATTGACAATCAATATGTTATTGGCATTGGAGTCGTTATGTCTGACGTTTTGTTTGATGAACATCGCGGATTGCATTGTGCTGTTGAGTGGCAAGTTTCATCTCCGTCGAAGCCGTTTCGATGGGGTAAATTGTCGAAGCGACCGTTTGCCCGCTTGGTGGGTGGTGGGTTGGCGGTGGTTGATGAGTTGTTGAGATGAAAAAGTGGGTTTATACTGAGGGGGCTTTGAAAGGGTTAAAAACTATATGAATTTGAATAAAACCTTTACTTTTGTTAGAAACGCCCGAGGTTAAGCAGTTTGAATATTGATTTTAAATTTACGGAAACAAATCACTTAAAATTCTTTTGACCTTTTTCAAATTTATACAATTAAAAAATTTTGCTATTCAAAATGCTAACGAATCTTAAAATTTACCCCTCAGTATCAGCCTCATTTTTATGGTCTTCTTTAGATCTCAAAGAGTAGTTGACCAATGCTATGCAATGTATGTTGTTGATATTGTTATGAAGTTACTTTTATGCGTACAAGCTTGAATATCAATCCGATACATTTTTCTATAACAAATTCAACAACGATGGATAGCCCAGCGATGAGTTTAACGGTTGGTTTGTTTGGACAGTTTTTGAAGGGCAAATAAAGTTGACTTGGCGATGGTTTATAAAATATGTGTTTTCTGAAGAAAATCGTTACTTTTGCTTAAAATCACTGCAATGAATAAATTTTTTGAAAATATAGAAATAGAAAATTTTAAATCGCTTCGGCATGTCAAACTGACCGACTGTAAACGGATAAATCTATTTATTGGAAAACCGAATGTGGGAAAATCGAATATTTTGGAGGCTTTAAGTTTGTTTTCATTATCTCATGGGCGGTTAAATGCTCCAAGTTCATATGGTAGTTCATTACAGGGATTTATTCGTGCAGAAAATGAAAATGAGCTTTTTTATAATAGTGAAAGAGATGAAGTTAACAAGGCTTCTGTAAAAACAAATTTAGCTACATGCAGTGTTTCTTTTTCATCAAATGATGGATATCAAATACATATTAAAAACCAAGATGATAAAGAAATAGAGTTAATCGAAATAAAAGAAAATACAAAATTAGACAGCAATACACAATTAAAACATCATTTACCCTATGAAATTGCATTTAAAAAAGTTAAGAAGTACACTTTCTCAAATAATAAACTTCAAACTTCTTCACGATATAGCAGCTTTTCTAGTAATAATTTTCTACGTCCACCTTTTGGAGGTAACATAATGAAAGTCATTGAAAATGACTCGAATTTATCTCTTGAATGTAATTCACTTTTCAACGACTATGGATTGCAATTGGCATATGACCATGCAAGCAAATCAATTCGTTTAATTAGGATTACAGAAAATAATATTACGGGTATTTCTAAAATTGTATTATTTCCATATAGTTCAATTGCAGATACTTTACAAAGGATAATTTTTTTCAAAGTAGCTATTGCCTCTAATAAAAATTCCATTTTACTTTTTGAAGAACCAGAAGCTCATTCATTTCCACCATATATTGTTCATGTAACTCAAGAAATCATTCATTCAGAAACCAATCAATTCTTCATAACAACACACAGTCCATTTGTTTTGAATGATTTTCTAGAAAATGCGCGTGAAGATTTAGCCGTTTATTTAGTAGATTGGCAAGATGATGAGACAGTTGTGAAACGGCTTATAGATGCTGAATTATATGAAATCTACCAATATGGGATAGACCTATTTACTAATCTCGAAACCTTCGTGTAATTTATGGATTTCCATATCATTCCAGAATGTTATGTTGATACTAATTTGATTGAAACAATTGTACCTCCAACAGGACGTGGCTATAATCATCAAAAAGGTTGTTCAATGGTTGCTAAAACAATGCGGGAACATGCTCAATTGAGAGATGGTTTTGCAGTTGGTATTATTGATAAAGACAAAAAAGAACTCGATTATGCACTCCAATTCGATGAGATTATTGAAAAAGTACAATTGAAGCTTTTAAAACATCCGCAAAAACATCATTACTTTATTTTGATTGTTCCTGCAATGGAACGATGGATTTTGAATAATGCGGCGGAAGTTGGAGTTGATTTGGTAGATTTTGAATTATCAAACGATTTAAATAAACTGCGTGAACTATCCAAAAAAATGACGACTAAAAAGGACACTCGATTCAAAAACCTATTTGGAGAATTGAGGCGGAAAGAGGCAAGCGGTGTTAGGATTTTACAAAAATGGGTTTCATACTTAAAAGAAAATCCGTATAATGCAGATTTGGATTATATCAAAAATCTGGAATGAAACTCGCAAATACCCACATCTACAAACAGCCCATTGACGCAATCTATGACAGATGCATAAATGAACATTTCGTCCAAACAAAGATGGCAGCCCTTGGAGCACGTCATATCGAAGTCAATATTCATAAAAAAGAAGACAATACGACCATTGAAATCGTTAGAGAAATGCCTACTGAAGTGCCTTTTGCCTTGAAATCACTAATTAAGCCTTGGACTAAAATGACGCAAAGGGAGGTTTGGAAAGGCGAAAAAGGTGGACCTTACTACTGCAATATAACAATAAAGGTGCATGGCGCACCCCTCAGTATTCAAGGTCAAATGAAGCTCGAAGCGCATGAAGGCGGCACAGCGGCGGTGTCCATAACAGAAGTCAAATGCACGATTCCTTTTGTCGGTAAAATGTTGGAAAATTTCATTGGCGAAACGTCTAAAAAGGCGATTGAACAGGAATTTGACTATATTGGGAAGCATGTTTAAGGTTCGCACATTAAGTTCGTTTTGTATGAAGGCACTTTGATAAGTCTCAATTATATACCAGATTATGGGTTGTGCGATGAATTGTTGACACAAATAAAAAGGCTTCATACTGAGGGGAGTAGAAAAACTATCCATTTTTATTTTTTAACTTTGCAATAAAAAAGATATGGAATTGAGTCAAGCACATACCATTATTTATAATCATCTTTTGGAATTGCATCGGCAAGACCCTGAGTTTCGGTTTTTGTTAATGCCCAAAGTAGTAAACCCATGGTATGGTGGCAGTACGCCTTTTGTTGATAATGAGAATATAATTGTCTCATTTTGGGCAAAAACTCTTAATAACTATTTCTCTTTTTATTCTCCCATTGGCATTTCAATAAACCCTACACACTCGAAGGCAAATATTCATGTAATAGTTCGAAAAGATGATAACGCTGATAAGATAAAATATTTTGAAACTTTAGCTGAAAAATTTCAATTTAAAATCATATATCAAACAGGATTCTTTCTTGTTTGGGGAAAAGAATTTCTTTTGCAAAACCATGATTATAACAAATTTATAGACGATTTCATTAAAGAAGAAAAACCTAATATCGATATTTATTTGAAAAATAACAATTCTTTTGATAGTAGTATAGCTGCTATCTCAGAAAGTAGCTTTGAAGAGAATATAGCATTAAATGAAGGATTTCCCAAATTATATTTAGACTCAAAAACTAAAAGAGAAAGGGTCTGTATTCTAAAATATCTGAAAGTAGAAAACTATCAAGGTATTAAGTCTTTAACGATAAATAATCTGCCAAATGACGCTCATTGGATTTTTCTAACTGGTGAAAATGGTTATGGTAAGACATCTGTACTAAGAGCTATCGCAAAAGGTTTGCTTGGAGACGAAGAACTTGTAAATCAGATAAATGAAAAAACAAAAATATCTTCATGTACTATAACTTTCGATGGTAGGCTTTGTCCACAGATAGTTGAAAAAGGTAATAGAATTTTTTATGAGAGAGATTTTTATACTGTATGTTATGGTGTTGCTCGATTTAATATAACAAATGGCAGCACTGATTCTATCGAGAATAATTCATACACTCTATTTAAAAATGATGGTAATTTGTTAGATATTGAAAAATTATTCGATACTGCAGATGAATCCACCTTTGAAAAAATCACTAATATTTTTAAAAAAATTATCCCCAATTTAGAGAATATCAGTAAAAAAGAAACCAATGGTTTCTTTGAGATTCGTTATCACGAAAAAAATGACGAGGGTGATATATTTGAACCAGTAAGGCTTAATGATTTAGCTGCAGGTTATCGAGGGATTATAATAATGATAGGTGATATGATACGTCGTTTTAATAGGGTCGGAAAATCCTTTGAAGATACGGAAGGCATCGTCATAATAGACGAATTTGATGCACACCTTCACCCCAAATACCAATACGAACTCCCAAAATTACTTTCTACTGTTTTCCCGAAAGTTCAATTTATCGTGTCAACACACAGTCCTATACCACTTTTAGGTGTTGAACCTAAAACAGCGGTTGTACTAAAAGTTAATAGAACAAAAGAAGCTGGAATTACGGTTGAACGATTAGACGAGGATATTGATATTGACCGTTTGAGTGCCAATGCCCTTTTAACGTCTGACATTTTTGGCTTTAAAACCATTTTTGCTCGTGGGGCAACACCTGATACAATTGAATCTTTTGATGACTACAAGGATATCAAAGAGATGAATGAATTGGAAAAACGATTAGAACTCAAACAGGGTTTTAAAGACTTAAATATCAAAATAGGATAGATTATGAGACCGATTGATGACTATTTTGAGGATATTCCCGAAAGTTTAGGACTTCCAGAATTGCTAAGAAGTGGTATTGCTGAACGCATAATAAATCGTACAAAAAGAGTTGAATCTAATGATTACAACCGTCTTGGTGTAAAAGATAAATTATTGTTCATATACGCTCATTGCTGCGCTTTTTGTGAGAAAAGGGTAGGCAAATATGATGATATTGAACATTTTAGACCCAAACACGCTATAACCGGTGTTAATACTGAGGGGTATTATTGGTTAGGTTTTGTTTGGTCAAATTTGTTGATTGCTTGCCCAGAATGTAATCGAGATGCAAAAAAGAATCATTTTCCTATCGCGGGTACGCGCATGAATGCGCATATGCCTATTGATTTTACGGATATGGTTGCTGTCATTGAATTTTTCAGAAGAAATCATATCAAGTCACTAGAACATCAAGATGAGCAACATATCCTTTTACATCCCGTGTTAGATAACCCTGATGATTATTTAGTTTTTGAAATGAACGGTACTGTTACTGCTAAAAATGACAATATTCGTGGATTAACCTCTATTCAATATTATGGATTGAGTGATTGGCAGAACCGAAAAATATTGATTCAAGACCGCAAGAAAATTGTAGAAAAGGTTAGAAATGATGTGTATCACGCGATTGATAACTATGTCAACGATATGCGATTGTATCAAGATTTACGCAAGATACACCTTAAATTAATTAGTGAAATTCAGTCAAAAACGCCTTTTTCAGCTGTTAAACGCTCTTGTTTGACCTATTTCAAAGTATTTTTCATTGATATATTTACGGGTGAACAAGAATCTCACTTGAATTGTGCTTACGAAAGATTATTAGATGATTTTAGATGATGCTGTAAAAATCCGCATCAATTCCTCTGCACCTCGAAACGACGATATGTGTCCTTCTAAAACCTGTTGTTCAATGCTTGAAAATGCTGCTGATACTGAGGGGTCTTTGAAAAACAAATTGTGCAATGCAGACTCAATACTTTCCGTCAACCAATAATGCGATTGGGCTTTTCTATGGGCATAGAAAAAGTTATTTTCTTTTGTAAAACGTTGGTAATCATTGATTAAATGCCAAATATCCCCGATGCCATTATTGCTCAAAGCGGAACACGTGACGGCTTGTGGTGTCCAACCACTTTCTTTGATAGGCAATAAATGAAGGGCATTTTTGTAAAACGCTTGGGCTTGTTTTGCCATTTGCGCATGGTCGCCATCGGCTTTGTTGACGGTAATCAAGTCTGCCATTTCGACGATGCCACGTTTGATGCCTTGCAATTCATCACCAGCGCCTGGCAATAAAAGAAGGAGAAAAAAATCGGTCATAGAATGCACAGCCGTTTCGGATTGACCAACGCCTACGGTTTCAACAATAATCACATCAAAACCTGCTGCTTCGCATAACACAATGCTTTCCCTTGTTTTTCGTGCCACACCACCCAACGAATCACCTGCGGGAGACGGGCGAATAAATGCCTTTTCATTGGTCGAAAGATGAAACATGCGCGTTTTATCACCCAGAATAGAGCCATGTGATGTATGACTCGATGGGTCAATCGCTAACACTGCGACTTTATGCCCCCCCTTGATGCCTTCGGCTTCATCACGCTTTGGCGTGACAGTAATTTCCGTAATTTGCGTGCCAAATGTTTCTATAAACGTGCTTTTTCCTACGCCGGGCGCGCCTGTGATGCCGATGCGTATGCTTTTACCCGCATGAGGCAGACATTGTTCGATGATTTGTTGTGCTATATTTTGATGTTCAACCTTTGTACTTTCCATCAATGTAATGGCTTGGCTCAACACGACGCGGTTGCCTTGCAAAATGCCTTCAACGTACTCGGATACTGAGGGGGTACGCCGCCGTTGAGATTTGAGATTTGGATTGATGCTTTGCATAAATCGAAGTTAAGAAATATAAAACAAGGCTTTATTTGATGCTACTTTGTAAGCGACGACATATAAATAAAATTCTACCTTCAATGACTTTATATTGCTTATATGGTTTTAAAAAAATGCAGTTATTTAGACTAACACGAATTTCACAAATTACACGAATTAATTCTGCCTAATTTATGTAATTCGTGTCAGTCACTCGTCAAGGCTCACAAAGGTAATGCAAAATGACTCTCCTTTTTTACTTCGTTTGGCTAACAGGTAACTCTATTCGTCGCAAGAATGGGGTAAAACGTTGGCTTTTCATTTAAAAAACTTTATCATTACGTTTCTTTTTAATAAAATAAATAATCTGTTTTCAAATGACATTTAATAATCTTCGACTCAAACGCATTTTGCTCTTTACTTTTTGTGCAATACTACTATCTCCGATATCAAATGCACAAGTTGCACCTAAAAAGCCGACTTCGGCAGATATTTTTGATGCAATTCGCAAACTCAATACGCTCGGTTCGGTGCTATACGTAGCGGCACATCCCGATGACGAAAACACGCGACTTATTTCATATATGGCAAACGAAAAGCGGATGAATATGACATATTTGTCGTTGACGCGGGGTGATGGCGGTCAAAACCTCATCGGTACGGAGTTGTGCGAAATGCTCGGGGTTTTGCGGACGGAGGAACTTTTGATGGCGCGCGCGGTTGATGGCGGCAATCAATTATTTAGCCGAGCGAATGACTTTGGTTTTTCGAAATCCCCTGCTGAAACGATGCGGATTTGGGGTCGTAAAGAAGTCCTTTCTGATGTCATTTGGGCAATTCGCAAAACACAGCCCGATATCATCATCAATCGTTTTTCGCAAGACACTGCTGTTGATACACATGGACATCATACGTCTTCTGCTATCCTTTCAGAGGAAGCATTTAATATGGCCGCCGACCCTTCAGTATTTCCTGAACAATTGAAATATGTTCAAGTTTGGCAACCTAAACGCTTGTTTTTCAATACATCATGGTTTTTTTATGGCAGTCAAGAGAAATTTGAAGCCGCCAAAAAAGATAAAATGTTGAAACTCGACATAGGTACTTATTATCCAACAAAAGGGAAATCGAACAACGAAATTGCTGCGGAATCGCGCTCAATGCACAAATGCCAAGGCATGGGTTCGTTGAGTTCGCGGGGTTCTGATGCTGAATATTTAGAGTTTTTGAAAGGTCCGATGGGTAAACCGACGAGTGACGACCCTTTGCAAGGCATTAACACAACTTGGAGCCGCTTAGGTACTGAGGGGTCTAATATTGGAAAAATATTGGCAGATGTGGAACGTAATTTTAAGTTAGACAATCCGTCGGCGAGTGTGCCTGAATTGGTCAAAGCTTTTCAAATGATGAATAAATTGCCCGATAGTCATTGGCGAAATAAAAAACGGGGCGAAGCGAAGCAATTGATACAGTGGTGTTTGGGTTTGTATCTCGAAGCATCAACACGCACCGCCGCAACAAACCCGAATGATAGCCTCGAAGTCAATTTTGAAATCATTAACCGTAGTGCCGTTCCCGTTAAGCTCAAGTCTGTGGCTGTCAATTATTTCAAAAAAAATGATACAGATGAGTCTGGACGCATCAAATATTATCCGCTTCTCGATACAGCATATACTGTGGACTTGAAAAATAATATTCGCACGATGTTTCGAGCAAAATTAAAAATACCTCAAGACATTGGTTATTCGTCGCCTTATTGGCTTGACGAGCCAGGTTCGCTGGGATTGTATCGAGCAGACCGTCTTTTACTGAGGGGGTTGCCCGAAACACCGCGACCACTCCAAGCCGAGTTTTTTGCAGATATTGCAGGTGAGACTTTTTGGTTCAAAAGCGATGTGACGAATCGTTTTGAGTTGCCCGCAAAAGGGGAGATGTATCGCTCGCTTGAAGTGACCCCCTCAGTATTTGTCAATGTGGCAGAAAAAGTCTATGTTTTTGGCGATACAGAACCTAAAGAAGTGACTTTTATTGTCAAATCAGGTGCAGATGGCGTGGAAGGTATGCTTAAACCGCAAGTGCCAAACGGTTGGATGCTTGAGCCGCAATCTCAAAATTTTAACTTAAAACTGAAAGGTGAAGAAGCCGCTTTGACTTTTAAACTCACGCCGCCCAAAGACGAAAGCGAAGCAACCATTGTATCAAAAGCTTTTTTGAAAATCAAAGCTGACTATGTGCCTGTGCCGACAAAATCGGTGCGGATTATTGAGTATGATCACATTCCGACGCAAACCGTTTTACAGCTTTCGGAAGCTAAAATTGTAAAATTGAACATCAAAAAACGGGGTATCAATATCGGTTATGTGATGGGTGCAGGCGACGATATGCCCGCTTGTTTGGAACAAATTGGTTATCGAGTGACTGAAATTAAAGATGCTGACTTTCAACATGAAGGTAAATTGCAAAGTTTCGATGCTATTGTTGTGGGCATTCGGGCTTATAACACAAAGGAAAAATTGAAGTTTTACAATGATAAACTTTTGAAATACGTCGAAAATGGCGGCACAATGGTGGTTCAATACAATACGGCAGGTCGTGATTTGCAGTTGCAACAATTTGGTCCTTATCCTTTCAAATTGGGGCGTGGGCGTACGACGGAAGAAGACGCTCCTGTTCGCATTTTAAAACCCGATCATCCTGCTTTGAATGTACCGAATAAAATAACGCCAAAAGATTTTAACGGTTGGGTTCAAGAGCGCGGCTTGTATTTCCTATCTGAATGGGACCCGAAATATGAAGCTCTTTTGAGTAGTAATGACACCAACGAAAAGGCAGAAGATGGCGGTTTGGTCGTTGCCAAATATGGCAAAGGGTGGTATGTCTATACAGGCTTTTCGTTTTTTAGAGAATTGCCCATGGGCGTTCCTGGGGCATATCGCTTGTTTGCTAATTTGTTGTCGTTGGGTAAGGCGTTGCCTTAGTCAAGGGTGAGAGACTACCCCCTCAGTATAAAAAGCAAAACGGCAAAT
>JAYTUQ010000304.1:0-20535 GCA_043744455.1 Saprospiraceae bacterium
TGTCCGTTTACAACAACAACCAACGGTTTATGCTCTACCCGATGCCCTTCGGCAAGGACAGACCTGACATAGACTTTACGGCGACGATGGTCGTGGTGCTTGACACCGTCCATGTTCTCAAAGCAGACACCAGAAAAGACTCCACAGGCAAGTATCCGATACGCCAAACCGTCGAGCGCAGATGCGGTAAACTGCCCAAAGGCAGCCTCAAAGGAAAAGTTGCCTTGCTCTACATGAACACAGGCTGCGATGTGAGTACACAGGTTTATAATGCCCAACAAGCAGGTGCCATTGCTGTCATCGTTATTCACGCCACCGAAAACCGCGACAGTGTTGAGTTACCGAAACAAGGCGCGAATCAATTGCTCTACGCCGATGCGAGTAAAGTGCGGATTCCCTGTTTCACCGTCCGCAAAGGCATAGGTGCAAAACTGACAACGATGTTGCCCTCTATGGCTGGCATCCAACGCCCCAAAACCAATGTGACCAATCCACAAAGTTCTGCCATCTCAAATACTACCAATACGGCGACGACTGAACAAGCAAAAAAAGAAGCCCTCGATGCCGCCGAGCGCACCCGACAAGAACAACTTGCCACAACGGAAACCATCAAACGCAACTTTACGGTATCGCCCAATCCTGCCCGCAATCAAGTAAATGTGATCTATCAATTCCCACAGGCCACCGATGCGGTCATAGAAGTCAAAACAGCATCTGGACAAGTGTTAAGCCGTCAAATACTAAGGAGTGTTACTGTCGGCAATTTGCCGATTTCGACAGTGGATTATCCGAATGGGACGTATTTCGTGACGCTGCAATATGGAAAAGAGGTGCAGACGAAGAAGTTGATAGTGAGAAATTGATTCAAAAATTACGCAAAAGCATGAGACACATTAGAATGAGGGTTATTTTGTACTATAAAACCTTTGATAATCAATAGATTATAAAAGGTTTTTCTTTTGCTTATCCGTGGCAAGCTAAAAAGTAAAAAATAAAAGTAGCCAAGAGATTGACAGATTGGGAAAGTGCCATTTTTTGAAACCAAATCCAATAAACAATAAAATATTTACCTCGCCACACCAAAAAAATCGAACATCGTTTTAACTTCGGAAAATTTTATAAGCAATTTCGACGACAACACCCCCCTTCCCGAAGGAATCGGGCTTTCGTTTCTCAACAGTAATTTAACCTACTACCGTTTGAAAATGGTGGATAATAATGGTCAATTTTAATATTCAAAAACTATGAGTATCGAACGCAGCAAAGGTTTGACGGTGCGTGTTTTTCCAAATCCTGTTAAAAATGAATTGAACATTGACTTAAATTTTGAAAGTAAAAAAGCGATGATTAAAGTCTTCGATGTGTTAGGGAAAATTATTTATAATGAAAATATTGGGAGAAGTAACGGTTTAAAAATCAATACTTTAAATTGGAATTCGGGCGTGTATTTTTTGACAATAACGGATGGTCAAAGGAGTTTCCAACAAAAAATCATTAAACAATAGCAATTCTCTCTGACGGCGTGACTCGAAGTTACGTCATCAGTAATTGGGTTTTCAATGTCATATTTTCATGCTATTGACAGACCATTTTTTTATGCTTAACTTTGCAAAGAACCATTACGCCTTAATTTTTCAAAACCATAATGAAAATGCACCCTAACAGACGCTTCAAGTATCCTATCTCCGTGCCTATTTTCTTAAAAAACAAATAAACGGATGTTGAGAATTAACGCCTCAATATCGCTACCCTTATTTTTTAAAACATATTTCTTTACTTCATAAAACAAAAAAAATGAATAACAAATTGTACGCTGTCCTTGTCTTAGGACTTTTATTTTGTGTTTCTATACCACAAACCACTTTCGCCCAATGGCAAAAACAAACATATCCGACGGTAGATGGACTTATTTATTACCTTTTTACTACGGATAAAAACTCGATGTGGACATACACCCGCGACCCTATCCCTGACCCTGACAAGGTCAAAAGAGCTGAATTTTTGAGAACTGGTGATGGTGGCAAGACTTACAAAAAAGGCACAATTTCAGATAATGCCGCTAATATTTTCTACCATATTCAGCCATTTGACGGTAAAACAGCACATATGGTTTCAGCCGATGCTGAAGGCAATTTTGCTTTCAGACGTACTATCGATAGTGGCGCAACTTGGCAAAATATGCCCATGCAGCCACGTACTTTTCCCGACCACGTTTATTTTTGGGACAAAGACAATGGAATTTTTATTTCTGACCCAGATAGTCTGGATGTGATAATTATGTACACGACAAATGGTGGAGCTACTTATACCCGTTTGCCACAAACCAATTATCCGCAAATGCGACAAACAGAGTTTCCTATTGTTGGGGATTTTCAAGCACTTGGCAATACTTTTTTCTTTTGGTCAACGGATTTTATTTCAAATGAGTGGCGTGTGTGGCGTTCGTTGGACAGAGGTAGAAACTGGACTGCTGGTGCTTGGTTTGAAACGGGTAATGTTCCGGGTTTTACGCCCCGAATTACATTTACAGATGCCAACAATGGTTTGATAATGAGAGGTATCTCTAACAATTACATGAGACCTCTTTATACCCAAGATGGCGGTGCAACTTGGAAAGAATCTGGCAATTTGCCCAGTTATACAAGTTGGGCTGTCAAAAACATTCCAAATACACAAAACATCATGGCATTTTTTCAAGATACTGTTAGCAAAATGCTCTATTCTGCTTTGACTAATGACTTAGGTAATACGTGGAACACACGTAAAGATATTTTGCCTTATAAGTTAGATTCTATTTTTACGCCTTTGGGTTTTCCTTCTTTTGTTTTAACAAATTTAGACATAGTCAACAATAATGTTGCTTGGGCTACATTTAGTCAAAAAGAATTGTATCGCTACGAAAGTATAACGCCCATCGTTCCCGAGAAACCCGATTTGGACTTAGAATTAACTGCCGACAACAACGGTTTACCACTTTGGGGTTCTGTCAAATTTACTCTGACCATCAAAAATCGGGGTATTTCCAAAGCGACGGACGTAAAAGTTAATTGGTTGCCACCTTACAAACGCACTAATGATGGGGCAGGACCTTTTGCTTATCAAGCGGCTTATGCGTCAAAAGGGCAATATGATTCTTGGAATGGTATCTGGTCAATTAATGAATTGCAACAGGGCGAAACGCAAACGGCAACTTTCCACCTTTTTGTGCTGCAAAACAGTACAAAAGTCACCCAAACGGCTCAAATCATAGCCGAAACGGAACAAGACCTTGATTCGCAACCCAATAATATGACTGCAACAGTGCAGGAGGATGATGAAGCGTCATTTACCTCAAATGCCAATACGCTGAATTTTGCAGAACCTGAAAGCAACAGTATGTCAGCAATAAGTTTCAAGGCGTTTCCAAATCCAACCAATGATAACGTGACTGTTTACTACAAATTGAGCGGAGCAGACTACGTAAACTTTACCCTTTCCGATGTCAACGGACGTATTCTCTACGAAAAAATGACCCCCTCAGTAAAATCGGGTTCTCAAACGATTTCACTTCAAGATTTGCCAAAAGGCATATATGTCTTGAAAATGACAAGTACAAATGAATCAAAAACGGAGAAGATTATTAGGCAATAGATTTTAAATCTACGAATTAACGAATTTTACGAATTGACGAATCGTGTCGTGTACGCTGTATATGCTCGGTTCGCCAATTCGTGAATCAAAATCACCCCCTCAGTATAAAAAGATAAAAATCATTTTTTAAAAAAATAAGACTTGTCATGAGCAGCGCAAAAAGTAAAAAATTTGCATCCCCTTTAAATTGTGAAAGCTTGGGCATAGTGGAAAACCTAATTTTTTGAAATCAAATCCAATAAACAATAAAATATTTACCTCGCCACACCAAAAAAATCGAACATCGTTTTAACTTTGGACAATTTTATAAGTAATTGTGCGAGAGCACGCCCTCCGTAATAAACTATTAAATTGACACGTTAAAACATGACACTACAAGGTTTTTTTACACTCTTAGGAGAAAATCCGTCTTATATTTTGATTTTTTTCACAATCATACCTTCAACGGCACTTTTAGCCAACTTCATGGGAAAAGGCGAAGGCAATATGCCGCCATGGACTTTCCTATACGCGTTTTTAATTTATCTGGTGTGTATTCCAGGTATTTTTGCGTTTGCACTCAGTATCTATCAATTTTTGTTCGACCGCCGCAGCATTATGGAGACGGACGTTTTGAGCCAAATACTACCCGCCTTATCCATGGTTGCGACATTGCTTATTATTCGTCAAAACGTTACTTTTGATGCTATTCCAGGTTTTGGAAAACTATCAGGTTTGGTTATGATGATTTTAGCAACCTTTGCTTTTATGTGGTTTTTAGACCGTACCCACATTTATGTTATGACGTATTTACCTTTTTGGCAAGTCATAGTATTGTTTGTCGTGTTATTCTTAATCATTCGTTGGGGTTGGTCAAGGTTTATAACACCAAAAACTGAATAAAATCGACCCCCTCCCGATATTCTCGGGATGTTCCATAAGTATTTTTCACACTCAAAACTATAAAAAAATGCAACGTCCAGGAATAAATATCCGCTTACTTTTGATGCTCGGCATCATTGGTTTTTCAATCGTTAAGTATTTTTTGACATCTTCTGTCAATCCTGTAACAGGTGAAAAACAGCACGTCTCTCTATCGCCCGAACAAGAAATTGCTATGGGTTTGCAATCAGCACCTGAAATGGCAGCAGAATTTGGTGGTGAATATGGCGACTCGAAAGTTCAAAATGCCATAAAAACAATTGGCAACAAGCTCGTCCAATCCACAAAAGCCAGTCAATCGCCTTATCAATTTGATTTTCATGTCCTTGCCGACCCTCAAACGGTCAATGCTTTTGCTTTGCCAGGGGGACAAATTTTTATCACTGTTGGTTTGCTTAAACGATTGGAAAATGAACATCAAATAGCAGGTGTGTTGGGACATGAAATTGGGCACGTTATCAACCGCCATTCTGCGGAACACATGTCGAAGCAAGGGCTTTTGCAAGGCATCGTACAAGGTGTTGCGGTGGGTGCCAGCGATGGTAATGGTATGGGGACAGCCCAAATTGCGCAATATGTCGGCTCGATTATAAATATGAAATTTGGCAGAGACGACGAATTGGAAAGTGATAAGTATGGATTGCACTATATGTATGAAGCTGGTTATCAACCAGAACAAATGATTCGCGTCATGGAAATCCTGAATGAAGCGTCGGGCGGACAACGCCAAAGTGAATTTGCCAGCAGTCATCCAAGTTCTGAAAATCGTATTATTAAAATTAAAGAAGAAATTGCTAAAATGAAGTGATTTCAAAAAAAGGGGGAATTCTCATAATCACCGTCTATAAATTGTTTTCGGTTTTGTACCGCTTAACAAACACAAAATCAAGTACTTAAAAGATGGTTTCAATCATCGTAACATTCAAAATATTTATCACTTCAACAATAAAAACAATGAGTGTAACGCCCCCAAATGAACGGTTTGTGGATGAAAATTATAGCAAATATGCGTTTTCTGATAAAATTTCCGTCGTTTGCCCGAAATGTCATCAACGTGCAGAAGTGACTTATGACGACAAAACAGGGAATAAAGCTTTGAATTGTTTCCATTGTTACCACATCGAAAAAGGGGATGATGTACATTATGAAAATACGGTTAAAAGACATTGTGATCATTGTAGTGAACAGATTTTAGTTAAAATTGCTACCAAAAAAAAAATGGAGAGTTTAACCATAAAATGTCAAAATTGTGGACAAAGCAGAGATTATAAGCCAAATTCCCTCGCGATCAGAACGATTTTTAGAGATTCAGGAGATGCCACAGACCCGCATTATGGTCTTCCTTTGTGGTTACAAGGCAATATAAAAGGTAATTTGTTTTGGGCATATAATGATGCGCACCTCAATTATTTGAAGCAATACATTACTGCTAAAATAAGAGAACGAGCCCTCGATGCAACCTTTATGACGATGATAGCACGTCTTCCAAATTTTATAAAATCGGCTAAAAATAGACCTACCTTATTAAAATTAATCGAAAAATTGGAAAAAAAGAAGTCATAATGACTTTGCAATTGACACCACTTCTGTCACTACCGCCACATCTGTCTCAAAATAATCATTCTCACGACCACCGTCCATATTGAAAGAAACGCTGTTTTCAAAAGTAGGCATCAGACTTTTAACAGTATATTTAGCAGATGTATGAAAATCAGTGGCTTTTGTATGCGCCATCAAGTCTTTTAGGTTGTCGGGATTAACGCCATTGCCTGGCATGATGGTGATGCGTCCGTTGGCTTGTTCGACAAGACCCCTCAGTATATTGCGACCTAAAACGACATTTTGGGCTTGTCCAGAGGTCAAAACACGGTCGAAACCAAGGGCAATGAGTTGCTCCAATGCTTCTGTAGCATCGGGGGTTTGGTCAAAGGCACGATGACAAACAACTTGCATGGGACGAGCCATGTCAAGCAATTCTTTCATTTTAGGCACATCAATCGTCCCTTTTGGCGTCAAAATGCCAATGACAACGCCGTCCATACCGTTATCTTTGCACCAAACGACATCTCGTTTTATACACTCAAATTCTACTTCTGAATAAATGAAATCACCTGAACGAGGGCGTATGAGTACACAAACAGGTATGGTCAATAATCGTTTTGCTTCCAGCATCGTGGCGGGACTGGGTGTCAAGCCACCCACTTCGAGGGCTGTGCATAGTTCGATGCGGTCAGCACCACCTTCTTGTGCAGCAATGGCAGAAGTGATAGACTGAGCACAAATCTCAATGTTGATTTTGTTTTTCATAGCTACTTGTGACATTCGTGTCTCAAAATCCTACAGTTTCTCCGCTTTTTCAAGGGAATAGATAAGCCGATTCACATCCGTACCATTGAGTTTAAGGATGCCTTTGAGATAAATCGGTTCGGTGGTGTATTGGACGGGGTTTTTGGTCGTGATTTCCATAACTGTTTCGGGTCCTGCCCCACCACAAAAAAAGCACATATTGTAGGGAAATGCAGAGAAAACGAACTCTTTTTGGTTTTTATAACCATCTGTTGGGATGATATAACCTTTGACGGTCACTTCTTTTCCTTCCAAGGATTTTACCTCTTTGCTAAAAACAGGTACGTCTATTTTTAGTCCTAATACCTCGTCGTATTCTTTTTTATACGTCAGTTTCGATAGCGTTTTCCAGGTATTATCGCGCAAAGTTGAAGGCTGCGCTATGGCACACGTTGTGATTAGTAAAAAGAAAAAAACAATACTGTTTTTCATGTAAAGATTGATTTGTTAATTGAAACTAAAATTTTATTCCTCTTTAAACCAACTGGCATACATCACATAATTGTTGGCAATGCGCTCAATTGAGTCTTTAAACTGCTCTATACTGAGGGGTTTCACTTTCTTGGCGGGAACGCCCGCATAAATAAACCCCGATTCTAAATGTGCATTTTCAAGGACAACCGCACCCGCTGCAATAAGTACATTCGATTCCACAACAGCATTATCCATGACGATTGCACCCATACCAATCAGCACATTGTCGTGAATCGTACAGCCATGTACAAGCGCACGATGACCAATGGAGACGTTATTGCCTATGATTGTCGGGCTTTTTAAGTAAGTGCAATGAATGACTGCGCCATCTTGAACATTCACTTTATTGCCCATTTTGATATAATGTACATCGCCACGAACAACAGCCGTGAACCAGACCGAACAATCGTCGCCCATCTCCACATCGCCCACAACAGTCGCATTTTCTGCCAAATAACAATTTTCGCCAAATCGGGGCGATACGCCTTTTACTGGTAAAATCAATGCCATAACGAAACGTCCTTTTGACGTATTTTTAGTTGATAGATAACATAATTTAGAAAAGTTTAACAAAGGTACTTAATTAGTCACTGGTCATTAAATCATTGGTCATTTTTTCACACAATGGCTAATGCCCCAATGACCATTGACTTTTTGACTACTTATAGATTTCTTGAATCATACTATCGTATTTATCCAAAATCACACGTCGTTTTAGCTTCATCGTTGGTGTTAATTCGCCAGGTGTACCATCCGGTTTCACAGGCTCCCAGTTATCGGAAACGAGGCGGAACGCTTTGATTTGTTCGACATGCGCAAATGCCGGGTTGTAATGATTGACCAATTCATTGTATTTCTTTACAACAGATTGATTTTCAATGACTTCTTTGAGATTTGTCCACGTGACATCATGCTCCTTACACCAATCTTTCAAAGCTTCGGGCGCAGGAACAATTAAGGCAGAAACGAATTTTTGATTGTCACCAACAAGCATGATTTGTTCAACAAGGAAGCTTTCACGCAGTTTGTTTTCAATCGGCGCAGGTGCCACGTATTTACCGCCCGAAGTTTTGAACAATTCCTTTTTACGGTCTGTAATTTTCAACATTTTTACACCGTTCACATCGTCCATTCTGCCAATATCGCCAGTGTACATCCACCTTTTGCCATCCATATTTTTGATAACCTTATCCGTTTCTTCAGGATTGTTGTAATAACCCATCATCACATTTGATCCAGCACATAAAATTTCGCCTTCACCTTCCTTGTAATTACCATCTGAAGGGTCAATCATCACTTCAACATCTTTAAGAATGGGACCCACATAGCCTAATTTTGCCATGCCTTTTTCAAAACACGTGATAGCGATACCGGGTGATGTTTCCGTCATGCCATAACCTTCACGCACAGGTACACCCGCCGCTGAAAACGTCCGCGCAACCTTGACAGGCAAAGGCGATGCTCCGACAACGATGCCTTTGACGCTACCGCCGAGTGCTTCACGCCATTTTTTGAAAATCAAGGCATCGGCAATGCCTATTTTAAATTTTTTCCAACCCGTATATTTTTTATCATATGCATAATCATTGGTTAGAGCCAAAGCCCAGAAGAAAAGGGCACGTTTTGCGCCCGTCAGTTCAAGTCCTTTATTGTATATTTTTTCATAAACTTTCTCTAAAAGTCGTGGTACACAAGTGAAAAAATGCGGTTTTACGGCTTTCAAATCACCATCATCGCCGCCAAGATTATCTACGCCCACAAAAGTGACTTGCGCACCGATATACATATACGCATACGAGCAAACGCGTTCAAAAACGTGGTTTAAAGGCAAAAAACTCAACCCGCGTTCGCCCGCAACCATCGGCAAAATGGGCTTGACCGACATAATGTTAGCCACAATATTATGATGGCTCAACATAACGCCTTTGGGGTTGCCAGTCGTCCCCGATGTGTAAATGATAGTTGCCAAATCTTTCGGATGAATGGTTGCTTTGATGCGTTCCACCTCTTTTTGCTCCCCCTCAGTATTTCCTTCATTTTGCCACAAATCAGACCAAAGCGGCGCGTAATCCACTTTATCGAAGGTATAAATAGTCGTCAATGAGGGAACATTTGCTTGTGCTTTTTTTACCTTTTTGTAGATAGAACCCTTCTCATCATCGCCCACAAAGCACATTTTAACGGCGGTTTCATTAAAAATATATTCATAATCTGAACTCGCAATCGTCGGATAAACAGGTACATTACAAACACCAATTTGCGCCATGCCCAAGTCCAAGGCAACCCATTCAGGGCGATTTTTAGAAATAACTGTTCCAATCATATCGCCGGGTCGAAGACCCAAGCGTAACAACCCGCGACTGATTTTATTCGCCAATTCGATGACTTCAGCCGTAGAATAGCGTAAAATTTCTTTTCCGTCGTGTCTAAAAATATAAGCCACCTCTTGTGGGTAATGCTCTTGTTGGTAGTAAATGAAATCAAAAATACGTGTTGGATTTTGCATACGTTTATTTAGTTGTTAGCTGTTAAAAGATTCAATAGAAAAATATAGGTTGAAAGTAATATCTTTTTTCAAGACTATAAAATAGAACGGCTGTAAAGTATTGAAAAGGTTTTACCCCCCTCAGTATTTTGAGGAAATATGTTTGATTTTTAGGAAAAAAGTCGAACTTGCACTAAAATTGAATAAAAAATGACTGCTCAACAAATTCAGCCTATTTTAGAGGACATCGAAACACCTCAGACCGAAGCTGTTTCGGACTACTGCCTAACGCTTGAAGAATATATACAAAGGGAGGAAACATCCACAGTCAAACATGAATTTCACAATGGTAAACTTACACAAATGGCAGGAGGCACACCACCACACGCTCAAATTGGAGGAAATTTTTTAACTTTCTTAAATCTATGTCTGTTCAAAAAAACAGAAAATTTCATTGCTTACAACAGCGATGCACGTATTTATATACCTGAATTGAATAAATCACTCTATGCAGATGTTTCAGCAGTAGCTGATGAACCTATTCTTTTTCAACATTATAAAACATTGATAACGAACCCTTTACTAATTGTTGAAGTATTGTCAGATGGAACAGAAAATTATGATAAAAACGACAAGTTTGAGTTTTATCAAAAAATATCTACATTTAAGGAGTACGTTTTAGTCCATCAAAGCCAACCAAAAGTAGAAACCTATTATTGCAAAAACGGTAAACGCAATGTTTGGCTTTACTCATTTGCAACAGGATTGAATGAAAGTATCAAATTACAATCTGTTGGGTGTACCATACGATTAAAAGATATTTACAGAAAAATAACTTTTTAATTTTCTTTCCTCCTTTTTTTAAATAACTCACCTCTTTCAACACTGCTAATGGCATTACATTTTTACTTTTGCGTCCTTAAATGACTCGCAAGCGCAATATTTCTGTATGAAAAACTATCAATTATTGATGACCAAACTTTTTCAAGATTGGTCAGGCGAAACCGCCACAAAAATGGATCAAATCGCACAAGCAGGCAGTGATCGCCGATATTTTCGAATTTATGGTAACACCAAGTCTGCTGTCGGCACATATAATGCAGAATATAAAGAGAACAAAGCCTTTATTCGATTCACCCAACATTTTTGGAACAAAGGTCTTCCTGTGCCAGAAATCTATGCAGAAAGTTTGTTAAACGGTGTTTATCTACAACAAGACTTAGGGGATGCGCAATTATTTAACTTTTTGCCGCCTTACGGCGAACCTTGGAACGATGAAGTCATTGGTTTATATAAAAAATCGGTCACCGCTTTGGCTGATTTGCAAATTCGAGGTGGAGAAGGTTTGGACTATTCGGTTTGTTATCCGCGCGATGCATTTGACAAGCAAAGTATGATGTGGGATTTGAACTATTTCAAGCATTATTTCCTCAAACTCGCCAAAGTACCTTTCGATGAACAAGCTTTAGAAGATGATTTTCAGAAGTTTACCAACTATCTTTTATTGGCGGAATGTCATTATTTTTTGTTCCGTGATTTTCAATCGCGCAACATTATGATAAAAGACGACAATCCGTATTTCATTGACTATCAAGGCGGACGGCGTGGCGCGTTGCAATATGATGTCGCCTCCCTTTTGTATCAAGCCAAAGGCGGCGTACCCCCCTCAGTAAAAAAAGAGATTTTCGCCCATTATCTCGATAAAGTCGAAAGCATGGTGTCTATTGACCGCCATTTTTTCACAGATATGTATTACGGCTATGTCCTCATTCGCTGTTTGCAAGCCTTAGGGGCTTATGGTTTCAGGGGTTTGTATGAGCGCAAAGAACATTTTTTGTCATCAATTCCTTTCGCCATCAATCAAATTGAGGATATTTTAGGTTTTATAAAACTACCTGTCAAACTGCCCGAATTGTTCAAATGCCTTGAACTCATCGTTAAAAGTGAGCAATTTGAGGGTTTTGACAAGAAAAAATACGCTAATAGTCCACTTTCTGTCAAAGTCAATTCTTTTTCCTATTTGAAAACAGGCTATCCAACCGACCCCTCAGTAAACGGCGGCGGTTTCGTCTTCGATTGTCGTTTTATTGAAAATCCTGGACGTTACGACGACTATAAACGCTTGACAGGCAGAGACAAACCCGTGATTGAGTTCCTCAAAACGAATGGTCAAATGGACAATTTCCTACAAAATGTCTTTGGCATCGTTGATAAAGCTGTTGAAAACTACTTGGAAAGGCAATTCAGCAGTCTCTCCGTCAATTTTGGTTGCACAGGCGGTCAACATCGCTCCGTTTATGCTGCCGACCAATTGGCAAAACATTTAGCGGATAAATATGGTGTGCGGGTTGCTTTACAGCATATTGAACAGGAGAAAAAAGGATGGGTGAATTGATAGTGGATAACGAACAATGGACAAGAACAAGTTATTTGGCAAACAGAAGCTATACAACAAGGACTATATTTTATCATTCTTAAAGTAGAGTTAATAACTTGGCGCAAGTTTGAAAACTTGCTCCAAGTTATTCATTACCCCTTCAAAATCAATACTTTACAATTTTCTCTGTTCGTGTATCATCCGCACTTGTAAGGCGCAATAGGTATGTTCCTTTTGCTAAATCTTTCATTTGCACCGTCTCTGTCCCTGTTTTTAAGGAGGGGGTATGTTTTTGAAAAACAATGCGTCCGCTTACATCTGTTAATGTCAAGGTTAAATCACCGACGGATTTAAGTTCATATGCGATTGTCAAGTCATCGGAGGTCGGATTTGGATAAACACCGTAAGCGATTTGCTTAGCCCGTTTTTGCGCATCGGCGATAATTTCATTTTCGACAATAGGGCGTAGGGTTATATCATCCACCAAATATTCTGTATTTGATGAAGCGGTTTTGAATTCAATGCCGCCGATACTGGATAGATTTGGCGCATTTGCCGCGTATGTGTCTTTGCCATCTACCGTTACCGTCCACTGGGTGTCCACAACGAAATTCTGTCCAAAATTGGTTGTTGTCGTCACGCCACGATTGAAATGCCCAATAGCAAAAGTGGAATCAGCACCCGGTACGTGACTCCCTATCCCTTTAGAATCCACGGCTGCGCTGTTGCCGCTTATGATTTGCCATGTTTCGCCGCCGTCGGTTGTGCGTATCACATTGGGTTCAGTACCTAATGCACCACCAGGGAACAAAGGATTATAATTCGTGAAAGCAATACCGTTGCGGTCATCCCAGAAATTGATGCCTTCAAGACCCGCTTGCCGCGTTGTATCTAATCGGTAAGGTGTAACGATTTCTCGAAATGTCAAGCCTCTATCGTCAGACTTAAACAAACGATTTTGAGGATTCGTGGTAAAAAAGTACGTATTCGGCGCAATAAAAGCTGCGCCACCAATGATACCAATTTCATTGGGTGCCAAAACTTGTGGTGTTGCATTGTTTCGTATCCAATGATTGCCGCCATCTCGTGTCGTATAAATCACGAAACGTCCCGTTGCGTCAGGGTCACCTAAGATAATACCGTTTTGCGCATCGAAAAAACGAATGTCATCAATGAAACCAAAAGGCTCAAATGAAATGCCGTTGTTGGCTTCGTCAAGCACTGTCCAACTTGCACCGCCATCGCTTGTGCGGTAAAGATAGGCTGCACCAGAGTTGAAATCCACTGTGCCAACAAAAGCATTGAGGGCATCAAGCGCATAGACATTCGTTGCCAACTCTGCGGGGGAAGTCGGATAAACCGCCGAACGTTGCCAACTTGCCCCGCCATTTGTGGTGCGAATGAGGAAATTGCCGTTTGTTGCATCAATGTTGTAGTCTTCATTCCAGTCAATTAATGTCGTCCAAACCACATCCTTTGAAGGCGTGGACATGGTGTAGTGAGACAAATTATTAGGTAAGCCTGTATTCACAGTTTGCCATTGCGCAGAGAGAGAAAGGTGCAGCGCGCTGCATAAACCAATACACATCAATTGTTTAGTTGTCATAATGCTATTTTATTTAAATTGTGGAAAAATAAGGTTTCAAAAACAAAGGGAGACGTAGTTCCAATTGCCCCCCTCTGTACATTAATTATGAAAAGATTTTCACTCGGTTTTCACGAATTTCCGCGACAGACTGCCCGTTGGATTGGCAATTGTCACTATATAAGTTCCAGAGGGTAAGTGTTTGATATCCAGCGATTTGTTGATAGTGGAAACGTCTTTGAAGTCCTCGGAATAGACGAGTTCGCCTAATAAGTTGTTGATATTCAAGCGAAACGAACTGGCTTCTTTGTAAGTGAGTTGAATGTTGATTTGGTCTGTTGTGGGATTCGGTGAAAGGCTTATTTGAGCGTCTAATACTGAGGGGGTCAATAGTCCCATCAGCGGCGAACTTGTGTAGCGATACAATGTTGAGGGCGTGGTTGCACTATTTTTATGTCCGCCACCATAACCCACACGTGGACTAACAAACTTTACTTTTACGATGGGCGCTTGATTGTCTATTTGTGTCCAATTTGTGCCGCTATTTTGACTTAGATATGTCTTAAAAGGCCCATTGGCTAAGTCGGTACCGGTTGTAACAATAATATAATCCGACTCAGGCACAAAAGTCGCATCAAATACAAATTGATTGTTGAAAGGGTTATATACATGTATGGGCCAAGTGACACCACCGTTTGTTGTGTATGAGATTGCTGTGGCATAAGAAGTCCCTAAAATATAATTTTCAAAACAGAGACCTAAACCATGTCCCTTTGAAAATGCCAACACATTTATAATTGAAAAAGGGCTTTCATAGGCTTGCCAGTTCTGCCCACGATTGACGGAACGGTATACCCGACCAATTGATGTACTAAACCAAATAGTATCGCCTGAGACTTGATATATTTCATTAAAGCCTATTTCGTTGCCCAATGTAGTGGGGACATTCTGAGTGGGTACACGTACCCAATCAATTCGAGCAATCACTTCCCAACTTTTACCCAAATCACGACTTAAGTAAGTAGCAGCGTTGTTTGTATCTTTAGTATTGACACCATTAGTCAGCCTTGCAGAAGCAAGGATATAATTTGAAGGGGATATAATTTTCATTTTATAACAAGCACCTTTAATCTTTTTGTTTGGGTCGATTTTAAGGTCTTTCCAAGTTTTACCACTATCACGGCTAATTTTAAACGGACTGTCATCAAATTTTTTCGTTTTGTTGTTCCAATTCCAATTTGACACAATGCCTATGCCATCGGGTGAAAAAGTAAGGGAATAAATCATGGGTAAACCTGTCGCACTTGCTGTCCAATGTGCCCCAGCATCGTGAGAAGTAAATACACGCCCTTTAGTCGTAGCGAAATAACAAGAATTGCCCTCAAAAACCAGCAAAAATTCTATACCAAACTCATCAGGAAGTGGCGAAGGAATGGACGATTCGGATATGCGTTGCCATGCTTGCCCACCCGTAAAAGTTTGATATATCTCGAAATAACCATCCCGTGGGTCACCTATCAAAATACCGCGCGCAAGTGACCAAAAGTGCGCTTCATTCAAAAAACTTTCTGTCTGTGAAAGTGGTGTTGGAATATTAATCCATGTTTTGCCGCCATCACTTGTTTTAAAAAGTTTATTGCTATTGCCATAAACATTGACCATGCTACTTTATCACTCAATGCGATAATTTTGTCTGAATTATGCGCGTCTTGAACGGGTATTGTTCCTTTTTGCCACGTTTTGCCACCATCAATGGTTTTGTAAAAAATATTTTTATTAGAGGTGTTATATATCCAAAGCGAATCATTGAATCCAAAATTAATTGTCGAAGCCCAACAAACACGTTCATTGACTGGGCTTAAATTATGGATAGATAATGTATCATCATTTTTAAATTGCGCTTTCCATGTGCCTTTCCATTGAGCATGAATAGGTGTTGTTAAAGCGATGATGCAGAGCAGTACGATAACAAGTATTTTAGATATTCTCATCAGACTTAGTTTCTATCGATCAATATCGTTTAAGTGCTAATGTAACGAAAAACGTCGGCATAGCACCCAAATAGCTCACCAATAATAGTTAAAAGGTTTATTCATTGATTTATACAGTGAATGATGAAAATATTAGTGCCAACACCTATTTCTTTTTCTCCCTGCGCCCCGCACTAATATAGTAATGATTACGAAGGATTGAGAATAAGAAATATTTATAAAAAAACTTCTTAAAACAGCTATATTTAGCTGAAACTATGTATTTTTACATAGTTTCAGCTAAATATAACTAAAAATTATGGAAACACTACTCATTGGGCGTGAAAAAGAACAAGAAGCCTTGTTGAAAGCATTACACTCACCAGAAGCAGAGATGGTTGCAGTTATTGGACGGAGACGTGTTGGAAAGACATTTTTGGTGCGCTCTGTTTATGCTCAACAGATTCGATTTGAGGTAACAGGTCTGCAAAATTCAACAATTAAAGCACAATTAAATAATTTCTATTTGCATCTCAAAGATGCTTTTGGAGAATCTGCACCCAAAGAAAAACCGACGGATTGGCTCGAAGCTTTTTATCAACTGACCGATTGTTTAAACAAAACTGTTAATTTCAATGAAAAATTTGTTGTTTTTTTAGATGAATTACCTTGGTTGGCAACCCGTAAATCAGGTTTCCTTGATGGTTTGAGCTATTTTTGGAATAGTTGGGCTGTCAAAAAAAATATCGTGGTCGTCATTTGTGGCTCGGCAGCTTCATGGATGATACAAAATATCGTCAATAACAAGGGTGGTTTGCACAATCGCATTACTCGACGTATTTATCTTTTACCTTTCAATTTGTATGAAGCTGATACTTTTTTAAGAAGCAAACACGTTGTTTTAGACCGCTACCAATTAGCTCAGATATACATGGCAATTGGTGGTATCCCTCAGTATCTCAAAGAAGTGGAAGCAGGAAAAAGTGCTGCCCAAAATATTGAACAAATCTGTTTTTCCAATACAGGCATATTGAGTGATGAATTTTTACGCCTCTACCCTGCCCTCTTTGAAGATGCCACACACCATATTGAAATCATCAAAGCGATGGCTCAAAAATGGAAAGGCTTGACTCGACAAGAACTCATATCAGCAACAGGCTTACCCGATGGCGGCACTTTAACAAATTACTTAGATGAATTAACGCACTCTGGTTTCATTACGCCTTATAACGCCTTTGGTAAAAAACAAAAAGACCTTTTATACCGATTAACAGATGAATATTCTTTGTTTTATCTCCAATTTATGCAACATAGTTCGCTACAACCTCAAAAAGATATATGGCAACAACTCAGTCAAACGCAAGCCTACAAAACATGGAGTGGCTATGCTTTTGAAAATTTATGCCTCAAACACAGCGAACAAATAAAAAAAGCATTGGGTATTTCAGGCATTTATTCTGAATCCAGCAGCTTTTACCACAAAGGAACTGCCACACAACAAGGCGTTCAAATTGATTTGTTGATTGACCGAAAGGATAACGTTATCAATCTATTTGAATTGAAATTCTATACTGACCCACTTTCAATTAGCAAAAGTTATGCTGATGATTTACGAAACAAAGTCGCTGTTTTCAAAACCTTGACTAAAACCAAAAAGCAAGTTTTTCTCAATTTATTAAGCACCTTTGGACTCAAACCGAATGAACATAGTATTGGATTGATTGGTTCTGCAATGTCCATTGATGTCTTGTTTGAGAAGGGTTAAAACAAAAGAAATAGTGCGTGAAAAACAGAAAGATTAAAAGCCAAAATAGACAATATCTGCAAAGAAATAGTGCAGAGAAATAAGATAAAAAGGATTTTTAATGACCGATGACGTAACTATCCAGCCGCCACAGGCATATTGACCATTGCCTTGACAGCATGGAAAACAGATTGCCCATTTTTGACAGCGGTATCAATAATGGAACGAATAACGGCGAATTGGTGATGAAGGGACTTGAATTGCCCTGATATTTTGGTTTTGACCTTGACCATTCTAATGGCTCTTTCTGAACCATTGTTATGGAAAGGGACAATTGAGTGATAAAGGAAAGGAAAGAGGGCATGTCGGAGTTTGACCATAGCCCGAAAGAAGACAATAGTTTGATGATATTTTTCTTTATCTTTCAACAATTCCTCTAAAATAGAGGGGTCGAGTAATTTATCTGCACGTTGCTGTATTTCTACAACTTTTTTATCTTTTTCATCATAAGCAGGGCATAACTGTTTGAGTTTAATCGCATCTTTGAGTAATGTTTTGAAATCGGATGCCCAAGTTATTGTGTCATTTCCTTCTGCGGCAATTAAGTAGATAAGGTCTCGCAGTAAATGAACTAAACAGATTTGAGTGCCTTTTGAGATAGTGGAGAGTTGGGCAGCCAGACGGTCAGAGCAAAGAATGGTATTGGGTAAACCTTCTGGAAAATGGTCGATGATAACTTGTTTTGAGCGCGTACAAGCCGCTACGATGTACGTGACAAAGGCATTTTGCCAAACCCAAAACCAATATTTGGCTTTATTGACCTTGAAACCTGTTTCATCTGAACCGACAAAAAACGAGATAGCCACAACTTGGCGTAAGGCTTCATAAGCCCCTTCGGATTTCTTGGCTGTTCGGCGGATGATGTTTTCAATTGTCCCTTTACTGAGCGAAACGTTGCATATTTTTTTGAAAAAATCCTGTAACCGTGCAAAAGGCATAAATTGATAACAACTTTGATAAACCACTAAACTTTGTATGTTTTCACCGTACTGAATATGATTATCAACACCTTGGGGAAAAGTCCCCGATTGGTGATGTCCACAAGGACAAAGGGTTGTATATTTTTGATATTCTGTAATAATAGGAACGATGGGCGGAGTGTCTAGCACTTGACGACGAGCGGTCATTTTAAATGCTGAATCGGCTAAATCAGATAAGGATTTACCGCACACGTTACAAAAATCTGGATAAAGTTGTTCTATTTTATCGGGTGTCTCACTCATTTTCAACGTGTGACCCTCATGTCCTATTTGACCCCCAACGGGTTTATCGCTTTTTTCTCGAAGGCTTTGATTCTTCCGAGTCAAGTCAGCAGACGGTGGAATATGACTATTTTTACTCGTTTTGACTACTGGATTTAGTAATACCTGCGCCTCCAACTCGGCTATTCGTACCGATTGGGCTTCTATTATCGAAAGGGCTATGGCATAATTCCTAATTAGCTCTTCAACTTTTGATTCTAAGGCGTGTATTTTTGATTCAGATGTCATCTATTGTAAATCTACTATTTCTTTTTATTTTATTCATAAAAAATATCCTGACCGTAGGGGCTGGATAGTTACGTTAAATTAGGCGTTTGCGCAGCAAAATCTTTGAACACCTGATAGGCTTCATTGATTTTATCTTGCACCGACCAACGTTTTTCATTGGGTCTATTTCAAAATAAGATGACCGTGGAATGATTGTGTTTATTCAGAAAAAAAACTGTCAAACCCGCGTTGACGTAAACCTGCTTTTAGTACATCATCACGTGTCCAAAGAGGGCAATCTAATTGAAGCGAAAGGGCAATAAACATCGTGTCATTTTCATCCACTTCGCTACACAGCCGCAGGGCATGACTGATATTCACAAAATCAATGTCACGAACATTAATAAAGTATAATCGAGAAAGAAGAAACCCGATGAGTTCAGCATATTCGGCATTATCTAGTCTGGATTTAGACATAATGCGTTGCTGATGTTTGATAAACTCATAAATAAGATAATTCGGCGTGTATATCTGTGTATCGTCGTCGTCAATGATACTCAATATGTTTGGGTTTTGTGTATAAAGAAACGAAAGGATAATGTTTGTATCAACTATTAGCTTTCTCATTGAGCTTTCTTAAGATTTCGGTTTTGTTTTTTTGCCACCAATCGGTTTTCATTTCTTTGCCCATTTCTAAAATAGACGCGTCAAATTGGGCTTTTTCGACCAAATATTGCATCCAAATTCGGTTTAAAATTTTTTCAAGACTCAATTTATCCATTTGACTTTCATCTATTGAAAAAACATACCTGCCCGCTTCTTTTTTGATTTCAACCGTTTCCATATTTCCTATCTGTTTTAATTTTTAAACAAAGTTAAACACGCTACTCAATTAGTACTCGACAAAAATACACACGATTGTTCAAAAAATCCAACGCAATTCGGAATGTTTTGAAATACAGACCAATAATATGTTTGTATCTAAAACTATTTTCATGATTGCGCTTTGTTCGCTGGGTGTTTGTAAGGCGTTCTCAGGTGAGTATGGGCTAACTTGTCCAAATCTTCAGACGTCCAGCCTTTTTGTTCAACCACTTCATCCGCTAATCGAGTGGCTTTGTCCGCTAAAAAACGAACTATAAGTCTTTTTAAAGTCAACAAATCTGTATCTGACAATTCTCTTGAAAACAATTTGAGAATTTCTAATTGTGTCCCATTCAAAGGGGAAGATAATATTTCCATAGCTTAAATCTTTAATTTTATAATAAACAAAGATAAGGCTGCATAAAGAATTGACAAAATTAATTTTGAATATAGACGGAGAGGATTTAGTCGTGGATATTTACGCAGGAAACAAAGGAAATCCTATAAGGTTTCAATCCAGCCGAAGCCCCCGACCCCCAAGGGGGAGTAATGCCGTGCTTTAAAATTATGGGAAGTAATTTATGATTTGTACTGAACGTATGATAAAACT
>JAYTUQ010000305.1:0-20466 GCA_043744455.1 Saprospiraceae bacterium
TTTAAACTTAGACCCCAATAGTTTTTTTCTGTCTCATTCTTTATTCAACAATTTTTAAACCATAGTAGTTTTATTCCTAATTTAACAAAGTCAAGTTACTTATCGGGTTGATTCTACCTTGCTCTGTCATCACATTTACAATTGCTTGAATACCTGTTACTTCTGCACAATCACGAGAAGATTTCATGTATTCATCATGCAAGAGTTTTTTGCTAAGAACTAAAAAAGCACAATAAGCCTTTTCAGGGTCTTTTTCTTCATCATATTTCAGCAACCACCGAATCAATTTTTTATATTCTTCATCCATCGGATTGACAAAGTTCTTGGCGATGTTGTTGTCAATAAAAATATCTTTCATTCAGCAAAAGCATTTAAAGCGATGTCCATTGTGTCGGTCATATAGGTTTTGAAATAGCTTTTTGGTGCGTTCTTTATCGCTCCATTTTTTCTAAAATCTATATCATAGACATCTGTATCGTCGCCATTATTTTCCAAAAAATACACTTTTATATCTTCTTTTTTCAATTCGCCTTTGACTATTGCCAATCTTAATTTATTTAAAAAATACTCGCTGTGCGTTTCTATTACATAATTCTTTTCAGTTGTGTTGATTTGGTTGATAACATAATCTCCAAATTTCGATTGTACTGAGGGGTGCAAATGGATTTCGGGTTCTGCTAAAAAAAGCGTCGAATCATTAGGTAATTGTAAATCAGCGACCATAATTGGTAAAAACGCACTTATACTTGAACCAACATCACTCAAAGGTGTTAAACCATTACTTTTTATAGGTTTTACTAAAACTTCAAATCGCCCACCACCTAAACGCCTTATTTTAATATCATCAATTAAATCCAACTCCTTCATTGTCGCAATTAATTGCTTCATTTTCCCATTCGGGCGTTTATACCACTCTACGATTTGATCAATATATCCTTCTCCTTCTGCCTCCAATTTGAAATCAGCTTTATTTTTTTCTAAATACGTTCTTCTTGGTGCTTGGCGAAATGCACTAATAAAGTTGACTAAATCATTTTTCAATCGGTAAAAAGCAACTACGAATTCTGATCCTTCATATGTGTAATTAAATTCAGATATACCATTGTTTGCTTCAAATATAACACGTTGGGGTAAAAGATTTTCTTCGTCTTCTTTCCAATGCGTTTTAATATCAAAATCTTTATTTTCGCCAAATTTAAAACCAAGCTGAATAATATTCTTAGAATCATTTTTATTCGAAATCGCTGCAAAATCGCCAAGATTCACAAAATCACCATTTGTAGATAATGAATTTGGAAATCCTTCAGATTGTAAAGCCATCAATATAGCATAAATCACAGAACTTTTCCCACTGCTATTCGCTCCCGTAAGAATAGTCAATCGTCCAAAGTCAAACGTCTGTTCACGTTTGAAACATTTGAAATTTTCTATGGTCAATTGTTCAATTTTCATCTTCTAAATCGTGGTCAACCAAAACATAAAATTTTCGTTTAGTAAAAACATGAAAGAGTGTCGCAGCACTTATGATTAATGTTAAAACATTGGGTGGATAGATTCCCGAAACGAGGATTATCAAACCTGATAACAATAATACCCGCCATACCCACATCGGTTTATAACCTTTACCGAAAGCTATACTTTGAAATACCAATCCAATCAATCCCAATATCAAAATAACAATTGAACCCAAAAGCACGATTCGTATTGCAGAAGATAAACCAACTGCATCAGGCGCACCATTTGAACCATAAAGTATGTGATAACTTGTTAAACTACCCCAAATTAAACTGTAAATTTCAGTCATTACTGCAAGTATATAAGCAACAACGCCGATGATACCAAATGTTTTACCATTATTGTTTGGTTCATTTTGCTGAACTTCTTCTATGTCTAATGGTTCCATTTATTTGATTTTGAGTTTTTTATTGCCCCCCTCAGTATAAAACCCTTTTTAACTACTTCCGACTTTGCCAAGTCTTAATCTGCATCTCAAATTCATCAACAAAGATTTTTATATCACCAATGCCTCTTTCTGTCTCATGTCGTGCAATCAAACGCATCAATTCGTTTTTATCTCTGTTGATATGTTCACAAAATGAAAAGTATTTACTTTTTGCAATATTCGTTGCTTTATCTGCGGCATTATTAAAAAGATTATCCGCATTTACAATATTCTTTCTAAAATCATTCTCTAATATGCCCAACTTAGAAGCGTATTCTGCTGTATAATCTTTAAGCATTTGCCATGCCCAAGTCTCTGGCACGTCACCCGGTAAAAATAACGGTTTAATTGTTTTTTTAAACTTATCGTCTGCATGTTTGACAAGGTCGCCTTCTAAATTTTTAGCATCACCGTCCAATACAAATACAAAACTGTCCAATTGTTGAAATTTACCAATTGCTTCTATATGTTTTTTAAATTCATCTTTACTCGTATCCCGACCAACCTTCATATCATCAGGCTCTAATGACAATTTAGGGTTAAGAACATCCATTACGCCAATAATAAACGCTTCTGCTGTATCATCTTCGCATAGAACCGATATTTTTTCTAATGACTGACCATAAAATGCCTTTTGAATAATGTCTTTGTAAGGATTTTTCTGAATAACATTATCGTCTGTTCTTTCTAAAAAAATTCTGGCTTCAATCGGTACACAATCTAAAATGACTGGACTGTGGCTCGCAACAATAATCTGCAAATTATTTCTCAATGCCAATCTTTGCAATTCGAGCATTATCTGTTGCTGTGTAAAAGGGTGCAAACCCGCTTCTATTTCATCAATGAGAACAAGAGCATCTTTCAGATTAGATAAATCCTTTGAAATATGTAAAATTGACCTCTCTCCCGCCGACATGTGAAATTCTGAATATTGACTATTGACATCTTCACGTAAAGCGACTAAGAGATTTTTTTTACCTTTCTTTAATATGGTTATTATAGAATATTTATGTGGTAAAATTCTTTGTGCAAACGCCAATAAATCAGATGTTAAAGTCTCTATATCGAAATTACTTTTACCAATTTGTAAAACATTTCTAACTTCTGAAGGACTTGTTAAATTAGCCAATGTTCTCAAATAAACTTGTCGTTCAAGTTGCGCAGCACCACTCTTATTCCAAGATTTACCTTTACTCCAACGCATATTTGATTTTTTACCATTTTGTGTTAAAAAATACTCAAAAACAGTATTATTATCTGAATCAGAAAGCGTCGGGTTTCCTTTAACAAATAGATTCGGAAACATAGTTGTCGGAACAAAATCTTTTACACCTGCATTTGGAACTTTATAGGCACAAGCACACGCAAACAAAACAGTTGATTTACCACACGCATTTGCACCCGCCAACACACTAACAGGAAATTTGAAAGAAATAGTCAAATCTTGAATACCCCTAAAATTCTGAATATTAACAGCATCTAAAAAAATGTCATTCTTTTTAGACCGTAACTGTTGATGTATTTGCTCTAAATTCTTTAAAATCATATTGATATTTCCACTAACTTATTGATTTTTATTTTAACCCCTCAGTATCAAACCGCCATATAAGCCGAAATCTTATCCCTATACTCAACTCTAAACTGCGCCAACAAAGCATCTACCTTTTCAATCGTCAAAAACTCATGAAATTGGTCACCCACTTGCAACATCGGGGCATAACCACATGCGCCCAAACACTCAACGGCTTTCAAAGTAAAGAGTCCGTCATCCGTTGTTTGACCCATTTTGATGCCCAAACGACTTTCCAAATGACGCATGATGTCTTCTGCACCCATCAACCAGCAAGAACTCGTGCGACAGACTTCAACCATACAGTTGCCGCGTTTGTGGAGGTTGAACATCGAATAAAACGATGCAACTTCAAAAGCCTCAATCGCTTGAATATTCAACAGAGAAGCGACGTAAGACATCACTTCGGGGCTTAACCAACCGTCAAATTCGTCTTGTGCCAAATGTAAAAGTGGAATCAAAGCCGATTTTTGCTTGCCTTCTGGATAACGCGCGACGATTGCTTGCGCTCGTTTCAATGTGTCGAGAGAAAACTGTATGTCTTTTTGACCGTTTGTCATAATAAGTATGAGTTATGAATTATGAGTTATGAATTATGAGTTATGAATTATGAAGTATAATTTCTACTTCATAATTCATAATTCATAACTACTCATGTATTTTTTGTAATCTACAACAGCTTGTTCGATGATTTCAAGGGCTTTTTCTCTACCTAAAAACTCTTCGACAACAACTGATTTATTCTCTAATTTCTTATAATCTTCAAAAAAATTACGCATCTCACGCAAAAAGTGTTCTGGCAATTCCGAAATATCATTGAAATGCGAAACGCTGATGTCATCGGCGGCAACAGCAATAATTTTATCATCTGCCTCGCCTTGGTCAATCATTTGCATGACACCAATAACCTTTGCATTGACTTCGCACAAAGAGCGAATTTCTATTTGTGACAACACTAAAATATCCAAAGGGTCATTGTCGTCGCAATAGGTTTGAGGTATAAAACCATAATTGGCAGGGTAATACATAGCCGAATAAATCACCCTATCCAAACGCAGACGCCCCGTTTCTTTATTCAATTCATACTTAGCCCGATTGCCTTTAGGAATTTCGATAATGCCCGTTACGACTTCCGGCGCATCTTTCCCGATAGGTGTATGGTGCCAAGGATTAAAATGTACGACTTTCATATACTTCTTTAGTTTTTCGTAATAGAAAAAATGCACCCCTCAGTATTTTTAGGCATCTAACTCACCCGCAATCACATTCATCGAAGACAAAATAATAATTGCATCAGACAACATGGCACCACGAATCATCTCCGTATAGGCTTGATAATAAATGAAACAAGGACGACGAAAATGCAAACGCGCAGGTGCACGACCACCGTCAGACACCAAATAGAAACCCAACTCGCCATTGCCACCTTCAACAGCATGATACACTTCACCAGAAGGTATTTCAGTTTCACCCATAACGATTTTGAAATGGTAAATTAACGCCTCCATTTTAGAATACACTTGTTCTTTTGGCGGATGAAAAAACTCGGGAAGGTCGGCATGGAATTTACCATCAGGCATATTCTTAATCGCTTGTTCGATAATCCGCATAGACTGCCACATTTCTTCCATTCGCACCATATAGCGGTCAAAAGTATCGCCTGAAACACCGACTGGAATATCAAATTCAAAATCTTGATAGCTCGAATATGGATTCGCCACACGTACATCATAATCCACCCCCGCTGCACGAAGGTTTGGTCCCGTAAAACCATAGTTCAAAGCACGTTCTGCTGAAATGCCGCCGACACCAATCACCCTATCCATAAAAATACGGTTACGTGTCACGAGTTTGTCGAACTCCTTCAAAGCCTTTGGAAATTCTTTCATAAAGTAATGAAGCGTGTCCCATGCCTTTTTTGTGAAATCACGCTCAACACCACCAATACGACCAATATTAGTCGTCAAACGTGAGCCGCAAATTTCTTCAAAAATCTCATAAATCACTTCACGCCACTTAAAAACGTGTAAAAAACCCGTCATGGCACCTGTATCAACAGCAATAACCGTATCGCAAACAATATGGTCAGCAATGCGGCTCAATTCCATGATGATAACACGAAGGTATTGCGCCCGTTTTGGAATCTCTGCACCAATTAATTTCTCAACCGTCATGTGCCAACCCATATTATTAATAGGTGATGAACAGTAGTTCATTCTATCAGTCAAAGTGGTGATTTGATTGTAAGGACGATGTTCCGCAATTTTCTCAAATGCGCGATGAATATAACCCACAGTAGATTCTGCATCTATGATAATTTCACCATCCATTTTCAGAACATTCTGGAAAATACCATGCGTTGCTGGATGCGTAGGACCTAAATTGAGTATTTGATACTCTTGCTCTTCAAAATTTCCACCCTTTGCCGGGGCGGTCATAAGTTCGTTCATACTATTATAAAACTTTTAAAATCAATATTTTATTTAAACAGACGATTTTACTTAAATAAGTTTTCGTTGTCTTGTTCCTTGTTCATCTATAACACTGAAATGATTTTCGATGATTAATCCAAATGTTCTTAAAATTTTCGTACTTGGAAATGGGAAATTTTCATTTGCTAAAAAACGCATAGATTAAGCGGCCTTTGATGGTAATGGAAAATATAATTCTTCTCTTAAACAATCCTTTAAATATGCGAATACAGCTTTAATATCATTGTCTGTTAATCTCGGATAGCTTTCCAAAATCATTTCTTTCGTCCATCCCAATTCAAATAACTCCAAAATCAATTCTACTGAAAGACGAGTGCCTTTAATAGTTGGCTTTCCCAATAAAACTGTCGGGTCTGAATGTATGTGTTCTTGCCAATTCATTTTTTTCAATTTAAAAGTTTATAACAACGACCCCCTCAGTAAAATCCCTACTTAACGTGGTCCTTCTTTCAAAATTTTCTTCATTGTCTTAACCCTTTCCGTCGTCATTTCAGTCATAAAAGAATTGCGTTCCAAAGGATACATCGAACCATAATATGTGTTGCCAGTCATGAAATGCGGCATATATCTTTTAAATTCGGCATCCCTAAAGTCAATCCATCGCAGTTGTGCTGCTTTCATATAATCCATGAACAAACTATCTTTCGCATATTTTTTTTTGATTTGTTGATACACAACGTTTAGTTCTTTATCAACTTTGGCATAATCCTTTGCAGCTTGTGCATTCATTGCCATTTGCGTTTGACTGAAAACAATCATTGGCAACATGAGTAATGCTAAAAAGAGTAATTTTTTCATAGTTAATCTGGTTTTTAAAATGGTGAAAGAATTAATGGATAATTTTAATTTATCGTCCAAAAAACGAATCGTCTTTATCTTCTCGTCTGGCATCTTCCAACTCATATTGCTTACGCATCGGGAAATAATTCATTTCATCCATATTCAAAATGCGTTTCAAATTAGGATGTCCTTCAAACACAACACCGTAAAAATCATATTCTTGACGTTCCATCCAATTTGCCGTTGCGAAGACATGTGTGACCGTTCTTACTGAGGGGTCTTCAATCGGCATAAATGTTTTAATCCGAATACGGGTATTATTTGGCAAATTGTGCAATTGATACATCATACTAAACTCTGCCCCAAGGTTATGTGGATGATGCGAAGCGGCGAGCGTTGTCAGAAATTGAAAAGATAAATCTATATCATTATAAAGGTACTCAATCACATCTGCAAGAATGTCTTTGTTGACAACAAAAACAGGAAAATCGTAATCAATGGTTGTTGAGACCAAACCGTCTGCAAATCGCAATCTTAGCTTTTCTGCTACTTGTATTTGAAGTGCTACAACCTCAGGTGTTAGGTATTTCAAATGGGGGTTATTTACGCTGCCTTGCATAATGTTTAAATTTTAGATTTTTAGATACTTAGCTGTTAACTTTCCAAAAGTTTTAAACTTATGGAAAGTTCTTATTATTCAATGCCATAATTGGACAACATGGCTTTGTATTCATCTGAATCGCGACGGCGAAGGCTTTCTCCAGCTGCCAATTCTTGAATTTTCATAATACCTTCCAACAACTGCTCTGGACGAGGCGGACAGCCTGGCACATACACGTCAACAGGAATAATGCGGTCAATGCCTTGTAGGACGGAATACGTATCGAAAATACCCCCCGAACTGGCACAAGCACCCATGGAAAGAACCCACTTAGGTTCAGACATTTGCTCATAGACTTGACGCAAAACGGGACCTAATTTCTTAGAAATAGTGCCCGCAACAATCAATAAGTCGGCTTGGCGTGGAGAAAAACTTAAACGTTCCATACCGAAGCGTGCTAAGTCATAGGTTGCAGCCATCGTTGCCATAAATTCAATGCCGCAACAAGATGTGGCAAAAGGTAGGGGCCATAAAGAATTTTTGCGCGCCATACCAACGGCAGCATCAAGGCTTGTCGCCATAAAAGCTTGACCTTGATAGCTCGGCGGCATATTTTCAGGACGAATATCAATTGCTGTATTAGCCATAATAATCTCAAATTTAAACTAGAAAGAAGGATTTTACTGAGGGGTAAGAAATTGTCATTTGTCAATAGTCATAAACAGCTTAAAATCAATAATTTATACAAGTGTTGCATAATGACAAATGACCATTGACAAATGCCTACTCACTTATCCCAATTCAATGCACCTTTTTTTACAATATAAAAAAAGCCTACAAGGAAAATAGCCAGAAATGTAAACATCTCCATTAAACCAAACAATCCCAATTTCTTAAAGTTCACTGCCCATGGGTACATAAAGATGACTTCAACATCGAATAGTACAAATAAAACTGCCACTAGAAAGTATTTGACGGAAAAAGGTGTCCGTGCATTGCCTTGCGATTCAATACCGCATTCAAAAGACTGAGATTTGACTTTTGATTTCTTATGTGGACCTAATATATGTGTCGCTACCATCGTCGTGACTATAAAGCCAAGTGAAATGAGCATCATTATTAAAACGGGTAAATAGGTAGTTATTCCTTGTTCTTGCATGATTTGAATGATTTAATATTGCTTGACGCAAATGTAAAACTTCGCTGCCTTTTAGTGAAATCTTGAAGACTTAATTCTCTCTTTTGTCGCATCTAATTTTCTTGGTGTGTTTGATATTACCTAAAATACTAAGCGGTTTTGTTTATTTCAATGACATAACACGTTGATTTTTAATGGTATGGACAACCTCTTTAGAGTTATATAAATCAGTTCTAAATAAATGAATGTTATCAACAATCACCTTTACGAATACCCTTTTCCTCTAAGTCATTGCTTTGTGGTTTCAGATAATGATATGGCATGTTTCAAATCATGATTTGAAGCGAATTTAAGTCATGAAAAAGCTATTTTTTTCTTTTAATAACATCACTCAACTGTTTTTTTTAATTCAATTTTAAAGATGAAAAAGCTAAATTAACAACTCACGGTTCTTTGTTTTATTTTACTATCAAGTTTTCAATTACAGGCACAGCAGATGACAGGCATCGTAATTGATACACAAGGCAAACCGCAAGAGTTTGCCACCGTTTTACTGATGAAAGTGAAAGATTCGACACTCACGAAAGGAGCTATTACCGATTTTGATGGCAAATTCGATATGGAAGGTGTGGCACAAGGACGTTATTATATTAATATCAGCGTCGTCGGTTTCAAAAATTTCTCTTCAAAAGCCTTTGATTTTGACGGTAAAAATAATTTAGAAGTAGAAAAGACAATTCTTCAAAATTACCTTATCAATTCCTCTTTTTCATGGAAGACAACGCCATAGCTTTTTAATTCTTCTAAAACAGGTTCATAGACTTCTTTCAAAACAGGAATATTGACGCCAATAGAATTGATATTGCCCAACATGACATGTTTGACAAAAATACCAATAGGCAGCCCAACTAGTTTAGACATAGCAGTAGATTGGGCATTGTCACCTTTCATGATCATGGTTGACGTTAATTTATAATTCTTGCGCCCCAATTCGTACTCCAATTCATGTTGCATGATGACCATGTCGCGTTCATTATCTTGAAGCTTCCATTTTTCAAGCAATAAATTTTCAAGTATCAATGAAGGCGTCGCACTCCGCATCCGTATCTTTTTCTTGCTAAACAAGCCGAGCCAATCCAATTTTTTGATGGTTTCACCTTCGACGGATTCACCAATCAAATTAGCTACTTTCTCCTTGACACTACTGCCAGGTGCAGAATTAGCCACATACGCATCAATCAACTCATGGTAAGTGATGTCTTCTGAATCTAAGATAGGGAAAGAACCGTCCGTCAAACCAATTTTTACCAAAGCATCCCAAGCCTTACAAAATCCCTTGTGCCGAATCGTACCCCTCAGTAAATTGGGAATTGGACCCAAATCATACAAATCACGATACAAAAGAGAATCTCGATTCACATATACTTCATATTCGCCCATGTCAGGTACTTCAATGGTGCGCGTTTGAGCGAAAATGCGGTTGTAAGGTACATACCGCAATTTACCATCTTCTAAATATTGAGCTGTGCCTTGCCCCGCCAAAACGACATTGCGTGGATTCCAAGAAAATTTGTAATGCCACGGATTGTCATCACTTTCAGGGGCAACTAAACCGCCTGTATATGAACGAAATGACTTCAATCGACCACCTTTTGCAGCGATTTGGTCTATTTTCTGTTTTCCACTCATGTGGTCAATACCTGGATCAAGACCCATTTCACCCATAAAAATAAGCGCACGTTCGCGTGCCTCATCGCCGAGAGCATACATTTGTTTTGAAATATAAGAAGCTGTAATCAAATGCTTCTTCAATTTCAAACAGTCTTGTGCAACTTCAAGATGCAAATGAGCGGGAAGTAAAGAGACAACGACATCTGCGCGCTGTATGAGTTCACGGCGGTCATTAACTTTAGTCGCATCAAGCCAAGTAGCGCGACCGTTGGGATGTCCAGCAACTTTTTTAGCCGCCGCTTCATGATCTGCGTCAGCAATAGTAACAAACCAATTGTAGGTTTTCGCTTGTTCGAGTACGTAATTGATAAGAGCCGTTGCAGAGCGTCCTGCTCCGATTATTAATATATTATTCATATTCTAATTTTGCTATAATTAAACCTGCATTATTTGGTAGGTTCATTCTTATTCAGAGGAGAATTAGTTTGTTTTTATTTCGAGCAAATGTACGAAATTATACCAATGTCCATATTTTCAAGGACTTATTAGATAATTTTATTTCAAAATTTTGCGCAAGTGCCTGATTATCAAGATACAAGCAAAAACACATTTTAAGTTACTTTTACTGAGGGGTCTAAAATTAATCCTGCTTTCCACGCCTAAAGTCTTCTACTTTTCTACCTTTGTGGCGTTTTTGAAGCAAATTTCTATTTTTTAAATATTTTATGCCTTTAAACTAATGACTGAATTTATTGACTTTTTCCTGCATCTTGATAAACATGTTGAGACTTTTTTTACGCAATATCAAACACTCTCCTATTTTCTTATTTGTCTGATATTATTTTGCGAAACGGGGCTTATCGTTACGCCTTTTTTGCCAGGTGATTCACTTCTTTTTGCGGTCGGTGCGACTATTGCTAAAATCGGCATTTTGCGTATTGAAATCATGATTCCCTTGATGCTCATTTCTGTTATATTAGGCGATAACGTCAATTATTTTGTCGGCAACCGAATAGGTAAAAGGTTATTTGAAACCAATAATGCGCTTCTTAAAAAATTGTTGAAACCAGAATACCTTAAAAAGACTGAAGACTTTTATGCGACTTATGGTGGTCGAACGGTCATTATGGCGCGTTTTGTCCCCATTGTCCGCACTTTTGCACCTTTTGTGGCGGGTATCGGTGCCATGAATTTTAGAAATTACATTGGTTATTGCGTTGCAGGTGCTTTATTATGGGTTTTGTCTATGACGTTGGCTGGTTATTTTTTAGGACAAATACCTATCATTAAAAACAACTTTGAGGTTGTTGTTTTAGGAATTATTTTTATTTCGGTTATGCCTGCGGTCATTCAAGTCATCAAGGAGAAAAGAAAAAGGGTTTAATGAAATATGAAGTATACTTAATGGATAATGGATAGCGGAAAATGGATAATCTAAACCATTGAATATGAGTAAATAACACATATTAAATTAGGCAAACTATTTTCAATTGCGTATAAAATATGCCAATATGGTTTCTTATATTGGGTACGCTAACAGAAAAATTCATTGAATTAATTTTAAGGTGCGTCGCACCGATACCGTTTATAGAAAAATACAACCCTCGCTTTTTCCTAAGGTGCGTCGCACCGTCACCAAATCAGTGTTTAAATAGAAAAAAGGGTGACGGTGCGACGCACCTTATGGAAAGACTTGATATTATTTTTTCTATAAACAGTGCCAGTCCTGACGGACTTATAAGACGTTGTTACAATAAAGTTTTTGGTCAAAATACTGAGGGGGTCACAATTTCATACCTCATACTTCAAAGTTCATATTTATCATTAATAATCACTGCCCGCACCACCACCATCAAAATCACCACCGCCATATTTTATATCACCGTCAGTTTGGTTAGTATGCACCGCTTTTTGCAATAACTGATTCATCACCAATGATTCAATGAAATTGTTTTTGTTATTTTTAGCCAAATATACAAAGCCATGTTGGGGCGTTTTTAGGTAATTTATCAAATAAACGGCTAAAACTAATACAATTAAACCCGCCAAAGACAAAGCCCATTCAATCGGCATAATGGCAAAATAGTAGCGATAGGTCATGACAGAAGCCACAATACCCAAAGTGCCTAAAATCCATAGAATACGGTTTTTTGTTTTAATACCTCGAATAAGATAAACCAAAGGAAGTAGCGCCGTTAACGTCGCAAAAAGCATATTATAAGGTGTCGAAATGGTCGTTTCATAGTTATTCAAAAGGATTTTGTCAACGATATAATAATTTATTGACGCATAGAGGGCAACCAAACCCGTTATTTGCAAGACTTTAAGGCAATCTTCCCAATAAAATAAATTTTCGTTTTTTAAGGCTGTTTTTGAAAAATAATAAACCAACAATGACAGGACGCTGCCAATAACGGGTAAAGTCATAAGAGGTAATTTGATGTCCGTTATGAGGGCGAAAAAGGTCAATATCAAGGCATAAAAAGCGCAAAAAGCCAATAATGGGTCGCCATATCGCAAGGCGGAAAGGCTAATAAAGACAAAGGATAATAGACAAATAGATGAAAAACCATCCAATCCGATAAGGGCTAAACCACTGACAAAACACGTAATAGCGCCATAACACAAGGCATTGTCGCTGCCTTGCCGATACCAATATCGTTCTTTGATAAACTTTTCATTAATAACAGTTAGAATGATACCTAAAATAATTAGCAATATGCCCCAACCTTTTTCGTCAAAATTAAGATTACTTAAAAAAATAACGATAAGACTCATTGAAAATCCAATACACAAATACGTAAACAAGAACAAACCCAAACGAATGAATAGATTGGGTTGATTTAACATGACTGGAAATGCCGTTTTTACTTGCTCATACTGAGGGGGTGTCAAATCGCCGTCTTCGAATAGTCCAGACGCTGTTTGGTTTATTTGCAGATTGCGGACAGCTGTTTCGTCGTATATTTTGATGTTCATGTGAGCAGTTTTTTAAAGTTTAAAAAGAAAAATACTATCGCTAAACAAGAGACGATGCCGTAAAGCATCCAACCCTCAAATGAAAAATCGGCTTCGGAAATGAGTTTTGTGAAAGCGATATAGCCATATATTGTTCCCGCCAATAAGAAAAAATAGGATTGTTCGCGCCGAGCATAGAGTATGCCCAAGCCACATAAAAATAAACACAACAGACAAAAAACTGTACTATTTGAAGATATAAATGACCCTGATAATGCGGCTATACACGCTAAATTGAAACCAAAATTGAGGTAACTGAAAGTAAAATGGGGTTTTATGTTTTTGTAATTCAACAACAAACCGACAAGTATTAAAAAAATGCCAACGACGATGCCTGTTTGTATCAATATGAATTGGTGTTTAAAGACATTTTCTTGAAAAATACTGAGGGGTGTGACCGTCAGACCCATCCACGACACGAAGGCGGTCATTGCCATTGTCAACACACCAATATGGTCAAAACGATAGGCACAAAAGAAAAACAGTGTGGCGGGTATGAGCGTTGCAATACCATAACGTGTCCCAAATATTTGATATTGGAATTGCAAATAACCTTCTAAAATGAGAAAGAGCGAACAGCCTAACAATAGAACATTATCCGCCAAAGGTCGCTCTTTTTGCATTTTATGCACCAAAAAGGGTTGTTTATGGTGGTAAACATACCAACCACAAGCGACGGTTGCCAACCCAATGAGGGCAATAATGGCTTGATGTCCAATAGTATCAATGTTTTTATAAATCAAAATACCTAACCCCGTTGTGAGACAAGCGATACCCGCTAAAAGCAAAATATTTATTTCCCAATGCAAGGAAATGGGGCGAGTTCGCACGTCTTTTTTGAGCGTTTCTGATTCTTCAGGCGTAAGAATGTCTTTTTCTGTGAGCCAGTTAATTGTTTTAAAGATGGTCATTTTCTATTTTGTTAATTTAAACACATGGACACATAAGTAATGATGAATGATGAATGATGAATATGCAATACGTTGAAAATCAATGCCTTGCAAAATGAAGTGGCGTAACTTATTTTGTTGTCATTCCTATGGTCATAATGAGAAAAATCGATTATAAAAATGCTTTTTTAAACGTCGGCATTGTCCTATGTTTCGACGCTTGTTCATATGCAAAAGCCAATCTGATAATGTCACCTTCTCGATAAGCCGTACTAAAAAACGACAGACCGACAGGCAAATCATAGACCATGCCGCAAGGAACGCTGATGTGCGGATAACCACTCATAGCAGCAGGAGACGTGAGAAAAACATCGCCCCAACGGTCTCCGTAAATGGTGTCAATGCTGCAAGCGGGACCCATTGTTAAGCCAGCGAGCGCATCTAATTTGTACTGTTTCAATGTATTATCAATGATATTTTTTGCTCCTGTATGGCTTTTCTCTAAGGCTTCGAGATATTCTTTTGATTTTAAATCGCCTTTGGCTTCGCATTTTTCAAACGTTTCTTGTTTGAAAGTGGGCATCGCTTTGTCATCATTTTGTTTGTTAAAAGCGATTAAGTCTGTAAGCGATTTCATGGGCGCATTGGCAGTTGACAAGTATTTGTTGATACCGTCTTTAAACTCATAAGTTAATACATTGAACTCTGCATCACTCAACGCATTGAGCTTTTCCAGATAGTCAATCTCTATGATTTCTGCACCTTCTTGTTTCAAAATATCAACGGCACTTTGGCGTAAACGATTAAGAAATTGATTCTCATATTTCTTTTTTTCAATGCCTATTCTCTTGCCTTTCAAACCTTTAGGGTCTAAAAATTTGGTGTAATCCACAACTTGACCTTTACTTTCCTTTGACTTTTCATCGGCTTCATCAATGCCAGTCATGAGGCCTAAAAGAACCGAAGCATCTGTCACCGTTCGCGCCAAAGGTCCCGCTGTATCTTGCGTAAAAGAAATAGGAATAATGCCTGAACGGCTCAAAAGCCCCACCGTTGGTTTGATGCCGACGACACCATTCACCGATGCAGGACATGTGACCGAACCATCGGTTTCGGTTCCCACTGCAACGGCGCATAAATTGGCAGCGACCGCAACGCCTGAACCAGAACTCGAACCACATGGATTGTGGTCAAGGATATAAGGATTTTTCGTTTGTCCTCCGCGACTGCTCCAACCAGAACAAGACTTACTCGAACGGAAGTTTGCCCATTCCGTCAAATTGGTTTTTCCTAAAATTACAGCCCCTGCTTCCCTTAGTTTTGACACAATAAAAGCATCTTTTGTCGCAATATGCCCCATTAATGCTAAGGAACCTGCTGTGGTCATCATTTTATCGGCGGTGTCAATATTATCTTTTATCAAAATAGGAATACCGTGTAGCGGACCTCTTGATTTACCTGCTTTTCGTTCGGCGTCCATGGTTTTGGCAATGGCTACAGCATCGGGATTAACCTGAATGACTGAATTTAAGGTTGGACCATTTTTGTCAATTTCTTCGATACGCTTCAAGTATAAGGAGGTGATTTGTTCAGAAGAATATTTACCTGAACGCATCCCTTCTTGAAGGTCAATGAGCGTCATTTCGTTCAATTCAAATTGATCAGTTGTGGAGGTATGATTTTTCTCCGTTTTTTTTGTGGCAGTGTCTGTGTTGCAAGAAGCGGTTAAAAGGCTCGTTAGTCCTGCGGCGGCGATGGTTGTGTTTGTTAAGAATTCTTTTCTGTTCATTTTTAATATTGTTTGAGAAATAGGAATAAAGAAATTGCTTGATTATTGGCTTATCATTTCTTGATTTTCAAAATATTCATTTTTCATGATACTAATTTGTTTTCACTATTTTAATCATTTCTGAAAGGTTTTCAATTTTTAAAAAATAAACACCCGAAGGTAGTGAATGACCAACAGAAAATGACCCCTCAGTATCCAATGTATTTTTTGTCCAAACGGCTTTGCCCATGACATCAAAAAGGAGACATTTCCCATGCTTTTTTAAATTTGAAAAATAGACCATCGTTTCATTTGAAAATGGGTTTTCAGCCACTTTAATAGTGGGTAATTCTTGGTTCAAAACAAGACTGATGATTTTACTAAAAGACTCTTTTCCATGCCACTCTTTAAACTTCAAACGGTAATAATTCTTTGACAATGAAGGATTTATGTCAAAAAAAGACGCTTTATACTGAGGGGGTGCTTGTTCGCCTATTTTTACAAAGTTGAGACCATCATGACTGCGTTCAATGCTTAATATTTCAATATCGTTTTGATTTTGAATGCGCCATGATAATTCAATTTGATTTTTGTTGACAATGCGACCCGTAAACTCTTGAATGTCAATAGGTAAAGGTTGAGTACCTAAAAACTCTTGCCGTGCCACAACAAGCGTTGTGCCTTTGTTGAACACAACAGGATTGCCCGCCGCATCTATTTGAGAAGCCGCATTGCCGCTGTTTGGGTGTTGTATGGAAATAAACATAAATTTATAATCGGGTGAGAACGTAATACCTGTGGGTTCGCATCCCGCGGGTGTTGTCGCAAATAGTCGTACATCATTTGTCCCACCAGGCGTATGTGACGCACCCACAACCCAAATATGATTGCCGCTGCCATCGTTTAAAATCCATAAATTGCCCTCACCGTCAAAAGCTAAGTTGTCAACCCCTGCTTCACCGGCATAGCCAAAATTCTCACACACGCCGTTAATTGTATAGCATTGATTGGAGACATAAGTTTCGTAATTGGAAACAGTTGTTCCGTTGTCCTTAAAGCGATAAACTTCTTTGTTAGAGGTTGAAGCGACATAAATTTTACCATCTGGTCCCATTTCTACATCTTCAATACGGCTGATATTAGAAGCCCCCGCAGATGCCGATAAGGATACAGTATTGTTGCGGTCAATTTGTGTCGTGTTTGGAATAACAAGCCAATTACCATTCCCGCTACCTGTTAATTGCAAAGCGTACAGCGTACCCGAAGTCGGGTCGTTGGCAGTCGTGCAAACAAATTTATACATATAGCCAAAGTCGTTATTGTCTGCACCAAAATATATCGTTGTGCCGTCCGATTTGACAGCCGCATTTTCATGAGCGACACAACCCAAAGCCCATAATTTACGAATGGCTTTACGTGTCACAGGGTCAAATTCGACAATCCAACCGACATCGTTGTAGCCATCAAAATTAATATCGGATGTATAAACATATTCTTCACCGCTTAAAACCGTTCCCCATGGCGTTAAACCACCAGAACAGTTGGCAGCGGTTAAGCCATTGATAGCCGTCAAATCAGCTGCTTCTGAATGTGAAATTGCCCACAACTTCGTCGCATTATTATAGTTAACATCGAAGACCGTTAAACCGCCTGGTACTTCTTCGTGGCTCACAGTGACGTAGCCATTTGTACTACTTCCTGCGATAGGAACATAACAACTAAAGTCAGGCGTACCTTTCATCGTACCGCCTGTACTGAGGGGGTCACCCGATTGCACCAGTTTCTGAAATCTATGTGTGGCAGGAATGACAAACTGCTCTGTTTGTGCCGTGGGTGTGACGGAATTGAATGTTCCGATGGTTTGAGCAAAGAGTTTGATATAAAATACAAGGAAAAATAAGGATAGTAATCTCATTCGTCAAGAGGTTTTTTTATAGTTTTCCAAAAGGGATTTGTTTAACGGCTCTAATATAAGTTGACTTTGTTACATTTTATCCAAAATAACACAAAATAACTTGCGCCAAGTTTTGAAACTTGACGCAAGTGGGATTCATATTCAAAAATTAAAAACAGTCTTCACACTCAAATTCCGCCCTTGATTAAACACTCCGTCTCTGCGTGTAAGCATGTTTTTAGGGGCGTATTTCAAGCGGCTCAAATGGCTCTGATAACCGATATCGCTTAAATTTTCGGCACTGATATAAAGACGCATAAAATCTTTGCGCTTAAAAGCTGCGATATTGCCGCCGATGCCTGCACTCAATAAAGTGTAAGCAGGTGTGCCAGTTTCAGTATTAAAAGCACTATAAACACGATATTGTGCGACGTAATAATCAACAGCAAATTTGATATAGACATCATTGAACAACTTGCCCAAGCTTTTAAATTGCGCTTTTAGCTCTCCACGATATTTTGCCGCAGGAATAAATGGCAAAAATTTCATACTATCGGGCTGATTCAATTGAACAGCTTGTACAAACGAGAACGAATTTTCGATGTGTAGCCAATCCAACGGATGTGGATGAATGTCTATATAAATTTCACTGCCCAAAAGCCGGGCATTGCCTTGTGTAAACTTGTAAGCGGGAATATTATCGGAAGGATTTGGGATAGAATCACCGCCCGTAACGCTTGTCAGTTTTTCAGAAAAAATATAATTAGAAATAAAATTGGCAAAAGGCGTTAGTTCAAACGTCACGTGGTCGCTGTTTAAAAAATACGCCACATCGAGTTGACGACTGATTTCAGATTTTAAATTTGGATTGCCGTATTCGTACCGATATGTGCCTTCATGCACGCCATTTGAACCAATTTCAGCAATATTGGGCGCACGGAAACCTTGTGACACGTTCAGTTTCAAGGTTGATTTTTTTCCCAATTGATATGACAAACCGATGCTGCCTGTATAACTCTTATAGTTTTTTTGAAAAGCAGGAAATTTTGTTTCAGTGGCATCATTTTTAATATTTGTGGGGCGTTCTAAACTGTCTAAAAGCAGTTGTTGCGCGTTTATACGCCTATTGTCGAAGCGCAAACCCGTTGCTAAAGTCAGTTTTTCATTAAAATGCTTTTCAGCAAAAACGAAACTTCCGATATCAAAAAGACTGTAGTTAGGTATCAAAAACTCTAAACCTTTATTGACATTCTGTTGCTGCATACCACTCGCACCCAACGCCATTTCCCAACCCTTTATGCCTTCAATATTGTAACGCACGCTGTAATTGAACGTTGATAAATCAAAATATAAAGCCGTATTATCAGGATTCAACACATCACCATATTCACGCCGTTTGTTGTTTTGGAAACCTAAATCCACATCAAATGTCCCGTGTTTGAGTACAAAATGATTATTGGATATGATTCTTTGATGGTTAATGATTTGATGTGGAAAACCAATGCTGCGGCTATTCAAATCATCTGTCGTCGCCGTTTTTTCTTGCGTTGCACCCAAACCGTCGGGTTTTTCAAAAGTAAAATGTCCAGACGCATCACGCACCCCCTCAGTAATACCGACTTTTGTGTTATAAGTATTGAAAGTCAAATGCGTATAGCCCCAATTTTTGGATAAACCTAAAAACAAGCCGCCGTTCATCTCATTAAAACCCGAATTAAGCACCTTTCCATCGTATGTGTTTCGATAATTCCCAGCCCCTTTTTGACTGACCCGCGCCAACCACTGAAAGTCCTTCTTATTTCCCGCATTGGACAAAGAATAACCCAAAAGATTGTTATTCGATTGATAATTAGAAACGAATTGTGTTTTGACGGATTCGGGCAATGGAGATTTTGGCGAAATAAAATTCAAAACACCTGCAATGCCATCAGAACCATACATCAAACTACCGGGACCTTTGACAATTTCGATTTTATCAATCGCATATTCGTCAATCTCGATGCCGTGTTCATCGCCCCATTGTTGCCCTTCTTGACGAATACCGTCGTATAAAGTAATGACACGATTGTAGCCTAAACCCCGAATCATGGGTTTAGAAATAGCCGCACCTGTTGTTATTTGATTCACGCCAGGAATATTTTTCAAACCATCAATCAGATTGGTCGAAGCATTTTGATTCAAAGCATTCTTATCCACGGCTTTGATGACCAAAGGGCTTAATTTCAATTCAGTCGCATGCGTCACAGCCGTCACAACGACTTCATTGAGTTCAGAAACGGCTGAACCTAATGGGAAATCAAGCGTCGTGCTTTTATCAATTTTTATACGTTCAATCCGATTTTTATAACCAATGTATTTGACCTCAAAAAGATAATTGCCATTTGGCACGTTGTTAAAAGAAAAATTGCCATCTGTATCGGTTGTTGTGCCCATTTTTAGGTCAGTGATATAGATTGTGGCTTCTATCAAACCTTCTTTGGTTTGGTCGTCTCGAACTGAGCCTGTTATTTTATTTTGCGCCGAAAGGCTTAAATGTGTCATACATAAAAGAATGATGATGGATATGAATGTCTTTTTCATTTTTATATTTTTAGACAGCCTATCGGATACTTTTAAAGTATTCAATAGGTTGAAATAATAGAAAGATTTGGCTTTTATACCCCCCTCAGTATAAAAAGCGTTTTGCTCGATTTAAACATTGA